>CAZJHB010000109.1:0-1879 GCA_964545685.1 uncultured Candidatus Peribacteria bacterium
ATGATTGAAAAATAAATTGATTTATTGTTGAAGACAAATTATGAAAAAAATGAATTTATAAAAAAATATGAAATACTTATAAAAAATTATTATTATGTGAATATGACGAAATTAATTATGATTTATTATTTTGATATATTGTAAAAAAATGAGATTTATCAATTTGAGTAATAGATAAAGATTGAAAAATTGTTTTTGAATGAGATTATCAAGAATTAATATGATATGCTTATAAAGTAGGTTATTTATTAAAAAAGAATGATAAATTATGAGTTTTAGATTTAGATTGAAATATAATTAAAGATTTTTCTTATACAGAAGATAATCTTAGACTTATTAATTATGAAATAAATCATATAAAAAGATGAACTAAATATAATATTAATAAAATTAAGGAATATAAATACTTTAAATGGAGAGATATTAATGATGAAGAATATAAATTTTTGATATATATGTGAATACCTTTTAATGCTTTTAGAGAATTATTTTCTATATTTTTTAAGTTATTAAAGAATTAAAAAAATATTATATCTTTTTTGCTTTTAAAAAATTTTTAATTAAAATAATAAAGTTATTAAAAAATTAATAAAAATATGACAAAGAAATTATTTAAATTAAAATCAAAATATAAACCATCTTGAGATCAAAATTATGCAATAAAAAAATGTAAAAATTATCTTGATAAAGATTATAAATATCAAACACTTTGGTGAGTTACATGAAGTTGAAAAACCTTTACTATGGCAAATCTTATAGAAAAGATGAATAAACCAACTTTGATAATTGCTCATAATAAGACTTTAGCAGCTCAATTAGCTTTGGAATTCAAAGAATTTTTTCCAGAAAATGCTGTTCATTATTTTGTATCATATTATGATTATTATCAACCTGAAGCATATGTAGCAAAAACGGATACTTATATAGAAAAAGAAGCTACAATAAATGAAGAGATAGATAGACTACGTCATGCCGCTACTCAGGATTTACTTACTAGAAAAGATGTAATAATTGTTGCTTCTGTAAGTTGTATTTATGGTATATGAGATACGAGTTTGTATACTGAACAAATTTTTGATTTGAAAGTTTGAGATGAATATAATATGGAAGATATTATCAAAAATTTGATTGCTATTCAGTTTAAAAGAGCTTGAGCTGATTTCAAGCCTTGAACTTTTCAAGTTATGTGAGATTTGCTTGAAATTTTTCCTTCTAGTAAAGAGGCTGTTTATTCAATTGAATTTTGGTGAAATGAGATAACTCAGATTACCTTTAGAAATTATTTAACAGGTGAGATTTATGAATATTTAAATGAGGTTACTATTTTTCCAGCTAAACATACAGTAACAACAAAAGATAGAATTAATGAAATAGTACCAAAAATAAAAAATGAACTAGATGCAAGATTGAAGTATTTTAAAGAAGATTTGTGAGATGTTTTAAAATATGAAAGATTAAAAACAAAGGTAGAATATGATATTGAAATGATGAAAGAAGTTGGTTATGTAAATTGAATAGAAAATTATTCTAGATATTTGGATTGAAGAAAAGAGTGAGAATCTCCAGCTACTTTACTTGATTATTTTTGAGATGATTATTTGATGTTTGTTGATGAATCGCATATGACTTTTAGTCAAATAGGATGAATGTATGCTTGAGATAGAGCGAGAAAAGAAAACTTGGTAGAAAATGGTTTTAGGCTTCCTTCTGCTATGGATAATAGGCCTTTAAAATTTGATGAATTTGAAAGTAAAGTTAATCAAGTTATTTGTGTATCCGCTACTCCTAGTAAATTTGAGATAGAGAGGAGTAGTGTGATGAATACCTCACCCCTAACCCTCTCGCTAAAGCGTGACAGGCTTCCCCTTACAGGAGAGGG
>CAZJHB010000109.1:1979-4679 GCA_964545685.1 uncultured Candidatus Peribacteria bacterium
GTTTTGATCCTATGGTGGATTGAGTTTGGGAGGATAGTGAGGATTGTAGGGTTGTGCCACAGGTAATTAGGCCTACTTGATTGTTGGATCCTATTATTGAGCTTAGACCTATGGAATATATGGTTGATGATGTTATGAAGAATATTTCTGAGATTGTTGAGGCTTGAGATAAGATGCTTATAACTACTATAACAAAAAGATCATCAGAAGAATTAAGTGAATATTTACTTGATAATTGAGTAAAAGCTAAGTATCTTCATTCAGAGATTGATACTCTTGAGAGGATTGAAATATTAAAAGAGCTTAGAACATGAGAGATTGATATAATTGTTTGAGTTAATCTTCTTAGAGAGTGACTAGATTTGCCAGAAGTAAGTAAAATTGCAATAATTGATGCTGATAAGCAAGGTTTTTTGAGAAGTGAGTCTGCTTTGATTCAAATTATATGAAGAGCAGCAAGAAATGAGAAGGGGACTGTATATATGTATAGTGAAAGAATAAATATAAAGAAAAAAGAATTTGTTTTGGAGGAGGATAATAAATATCTTGGGAATTTGTATAGGTTGGATAAGGGGAAGTTGGTTAATGAGGATGGACTTGTTATTTCTGAGGCGATGAGGAAGGCTATTAATTTGACTTATTATAGAAGATGATTACAAGATGAATATAATAAAAAGAATAATATTACACCAAAGACTATTTATAGTGAGATAAAAGATATGTGATTGAAGTCAAATAAAACTAAGAGAGATTATGCAGTTTTGGATAAAAAATGAATACAAAAAGAGATAGCAAAACTTGAATTAGAAATGGATATAGCAGCAGCGAATATGGAGTATGAAAAAGCAGCTGAAATAAGAGATAGATTGATAGAAATAAAGAGGGGGAAAAAATAATAGAAAATTTAAGAGATGTTTTGGTATATTTTTAAAAAATGATATAATTAACTTTTTGTTTATGCAAATTAATACAAAAATTGAAAAAGATGATATTTGAGTTAATGAAATTGCTAATAAGATAGCTAATATTTTGGGTGAAGATAAAAAAAAATTGGGTGAAAAATTTAAGAAAGAAGGTATTAAAAAATCAATTGATAGTATTTTAAAGAATTCTTCTAATCAAAAGAATAAAAAGCTAGCTATGTATCTTATTTGAGAAGTAGATTCAGATTTTTTTCAAAAGTTTACTAATTTGAGAAATGATAAAGATGTTTGTACTTTAGCTATTAAAAAAAGTTCAAATAATTTTTATTATATAAATAATGTAAAATTAAAAAAAGATGTAAAAACAGCAGTTTGGGTTGTAAATTCAATGATAAGAGAATCAAAATCATTTCTAGAAGTTAGAGATTTTATTGTGGAATATTTTCCCGAAAGTCAAAAAAAATTATTTGATGTATATGAAAAAAATTTAGAAAAATATAATAAAATTATTTGAAATGATTTAGATAAGATAATTTTTAGTTTATCAAAAGAGAAAAAAGAATTTATTGATTTATTAAAAAAGAAGAAAATTATAAAAGTGTCATTAAAAACAACAAAAATTAATGAAAAATTTATTGATAATTTTATAAAATCTTTAAGTGAAGAGATAAAAAACAATGAAAATATAGAAAATATAGAAGAGTTTAAGAAAAATAAATTAATAAAATTATTATGAATAAATAATGAATATATTGATGAAAATATTGAATATTTACTAGAGTTAATATTAAAATTGGTAAATTTAGATGAACAAAAAAATATTGTAAAAGAAGAAAAAAAAGATAATGAGGAATTTCAAGATATAAAAGATGTTAAAAAAGATGAATATAAAGATGAAGATAATGATGATTTTGATGATTTAATGGAAATGGAATTTTCATGATATTCATATTTATCCAATTGAGATTATATTAGTATTTCAACTAATGAAGATATTTCTATAAAAATTTCAAATTCAGATAAAGATAAGTTTACATCTAAGGCATTAGAAAATTATATTACATTTTATAAATTATTTTATAAGCTTTGACTAAAAATCTTTCTTGAAAAATATAATTTAAAATCTCTTTTAGCTTATAAAGAGATAAATTTTGATTATACTTATTGAGTTTGAATTACTAAGTCAAAGACTTTAAAAATTCTTAATTTGATAGGAAAAAATATTTGAATTCCTGAGGTTGAGGTTCTTGTTAATTGAGAAGAAAAACCTAAAAAAGAGGTAAGATGTTTTAAGACTTTTGAAGATGCAAAAAATAGGTTTGAAGATATTAAATCAAGTTCAATTATTAATTGAGAATATATTGAAACTAATAGTAACATATGAATATTTGAAAAGAAATTAGTATTGGAATGAAAGCTTGATTATGATAAAGGGAGTATTAATTTGAGTAAGTGGAGTTAAGGTATTTTATTTTAATAACCCCTCCCCCTCGTACCTCGGGGTATACTTCAATGCCATTAAGTTAAGACCTCACCCCCAACCCCTCTCCTTCGGAGGAGAGGGGAGAAGACTTTCCTTAAGAGTCCTCTATCACAACCTTTCCTCCAAGGAAGAAAGGAGTAGAACAATTTTTCCCCTTTTTAAGGGGAATACCCGAGGTACGAGGGGAAGGGGTTAAAATTTTAACTTAATGGCATTGGGGTATTCCCCTTGAGAAGGGGAAAATAGTAATTAATTTGATTTGTAAAATGGATTTGAATTTGTGATGAGTGCCTG
>CAZJHB010000110.1:0-4624 GCA_964545685.1 uncultured Candidatus Peribacteria bacterium
TTGATGAAATTCTACTTATTCAAATACAGATAATTGATGAAGTTCTTATAGTAAAATAAATGATAATTCACAATTTCCATGTGAAGGTTTTTTTTGTATTACAATTGAATTCATAACTTATCAACATAAGTTACTAGCCGGTTGAGTAACTCAAACAATTGATTCTTTAATTTGAAGATCTAATCAACACTTAAAAAAATTTGCAGCAACTTCATTAATTCAATCTAATATGACAACAAATAATTGGGAACTTTGATTGAAAGATTTGAATTTACCTGATATGTTTCATGTTTGACTTGTTGTAAGTACAAAACCTATACCAATGTTAGATGTACAAAATGATGATAGTGAAAATAAACAAAATGATGAATTTACAAAAGATAATTTATTAGAAAACTATTACAAAAGTTATTGACTTGAGTATTTAAGAAAAAATGATTTA
The DNA here is from genome assembly GCA_964545685.1 of uncultured Candidatus Peribacteria bacterium. Classification (GTDB taxonomy): domain Bacteria; phylum Patescibacteriota; class Gracilibacteria; order BD1-5; family UBA6164; genus CAZJHB01. The sequence continues at coordinate 443 of CAZJHB010000110.1, forward strand.
GATATTTTTCGTAAAAAAGAAGCAGAATTAAAAATATTATTAGATACTGATGAATTACCTGTAACAAAAGCTAGTGAAAAAGTTAAAGAATATAACGATATACAAGTACAAGAAACTAATGAAACAAGTTTAGTTTCAAAAACTGTTATTGAAAAAGTAATTAGTAATGATTCCTCTGAATTTGAAGAACGTCTAATCGAGCATAATAAATTTAGTAGTACTATATTAAATTATATACAAAATATAGATTCTATAATAAGACAAATGAATAAAGAAATTCCCGTTGATAAATCATAAAACAATTATATAATTATTATGAAAAAAAGAATTATAATAACATTACTTATTTTTTTAAGTTTTAATATAAACTTAAGTTTTGCAGAAGATTGAGCTTGTAATATATGAGATTCAACTGCAGAAGTTCTTTCTAATTATATAAAAAACAATCAGACAATAATTCAAAATATTACAAATGAAATAAGTAGTTCAAATGTTAATCAAGAAAGTTCTAATAAATTTACTCGGTTATATAATAATATTATAAACTGGACTTGATATAAATCCTACTTTAATTACTATGTAGTTTTTCCTTTAACTAATGACATACCAATAGAAGTACAAAGAGATTATAATATATTAGATAATGAATGAAAATGACTTGAAAAATATTTAAAAACAATTAGTAAAAAATGATATGATATAGAAATCAATAATGAAACTCTTTGTGATTGAGTCGAACAAAATTGTAACATTCTAAATTGAAATGCAATAAGTATTGTTTGAGAATTAATAAAAAATCAATCAAAAATAATTGATATTTACAGAAGAGCTGTAATGTGAGATTTAAAAAAAAGTGATGAAATATGAGATTTATTATTAGTAGATAATACAAATAATGTATTTGTAGAAGAAATAATAAACAATTATTGATTGGGAAATAATTGTGTAAAATCAGAAAATAGTTTTTTTGCTCAGATAAAAAATGCAGTTACAGAAATTTGAGAATTAAATGAAGAATGAAAAAAATGAATAGAAGATTGGCAAGAAGCTATTGCTCTAATAAGATGAGAAAAAGATACTGAAGAGTTAGAAAAAGAATTATTAGCAAATGAATTATCTAGACAATGAATATCATGAGATAGAGCTAAAGCTATATTGAATAATTTAGAAGAGTTTAATAATGAATGATGATTTAGCATTGAAAATAATTTTATTACAAATACTTTTGAATATTTTACAGATTCTATAACAAGACAATTTTCTCAATTTAAAACTGATATAATTGATAGTTTTTGAGATAATTTCGAAAAAGAATCTATTAAAATTACTACAGTAATTGATGATAAAGATACAAGTGAAATAAATCAAATTATAAGTGAATCTGTAGCAACACTGTATAATACTGAATTACAATTTGCATGATTATCAAATCAAGAAAGTATTTTAATAAGAGCTGATGTGCTAGAAATGCATACAAACTTAAATAAAAGCATCAAGATATTAAAGGAATTAATACCTGTTGCAGAAAAAGTTTGTGATAAACAAGATAAATGAAATTGAGCTTGTACTACTAATTAATTTATAAAAAAATGTTATCAAAGAAAGAAATAGAAATAATGAGAAAAAACGCAAAAGTTCATAAAAGAATTTTTGATGAAATAAAAAAAGTAGCTTGAATATGAACAAAAGCTAGTAATATTGATAAACTATGTTGAGATTTAGCAAAAAATTCTTGAGTATTATGTGGTTTTAAATGAGTATATGGGTTTCCTAATAATATATGTATTAGTATAAATGATGTTGTTGTACATTGAAGACCTAGAAATAATATTATTTTTAAAAAATGAGATTTAGTTACATTTGATTTTTGAATAAAAGATAAGAATTATTGAATAAATACAGATGCCGCTTTTTCAATTATAATTTGATGAGATGAAACTAATCCTACTTGAGCGAAATTAATTGAAGTTAATAAAAAAGCCTTATATGCTTGAATAGAAAAAGCAAGAGTATGAAATACAGTTTGAGATATCTCTAATGCTATTCAACAAGAAGTAGAAAATGCTTGATTTAAAATTGTAAAAGATTTAACAGGACATGCTATTTGAAAAAAAATGCATGAAAAACCTTATATTCCAAACTATTGACAAGCTTGAACTTGAGCTAAATTAAAGGCCTGAATGACTTTAGCTATAGAACCAATAATATGAGAAACTAGTTGAAAAATATATGATAAAGATGATTGGGAAATATATATAAAAGATTGAAGTCTTTGATGTCAATATGAACATACTATATTAGTAACAGAAAATGAACCTGAAATAATTATATAATAAAAAAACTTATGAATTTTAATGATGCTCACTTAAAATTTTTAAATTACTTAGAAGTTATCAAAAATAAATCTGAAAAAACTATTGAACAATATGATAGGCATCTAAAAAAATTTGATTTTTTTATAAATGAAAAATTATCCTCAACTTCAAAAAAATTTAAAGTTGAGAATATTACTTTAGAAATTGCAGAAAAATTTAGAAGTTTTTTATATGAAAAAAATAAAATTATAGGTATAAAAACTGCTAATGCATACATGATAACTTTGAGAAGTTTTTTAAAATTTTTAGAAAAAAAATGATATAAAAGTTTATCTGCTACAGCTATAGATCTAATAAAAGCAGAAGAAAGACATGTTGAATTTCTAACTCCTGAAGAATTAGAGAGGCTTTTTTCTCAACCAAATAAAGATACTATAATATGAGCTAGAGATTTAGCAATAATGGAATGTATATATTCAACATGACTCAGAATTTCAGAATTAACGTCTTTAAATATTAAAGATATTAATTTAAAAAGAAGAGAATTTGCTGTAAGATGAAAAGGTAGAAAAATAAGAGTAGTTTATTTAACAAAAAATGCTGCTCAATTAATAGAAAAATATTTAGAAAAAAGAAATGATCATTTTTCTCCCCTTTTTATAAGACATAATATAAAAAAAGAAAATATAAAAATCTTAGATGATGAAAAAACAAGACTTTCAAGATTTTTTATGACAAATATGATAAAAAAATATTCACAAAAAGCTTTTATATTAAAAAATGTATCAGCTCATACTCTAAGACATTCTTTTGCCACTACCCTACTCTCAAATTGAGCAGATTTAAGAGCTATCCAAGAAATGCTATGACATGCAAGTATAACAACAACTCAAGTATATACTCATGTAACAAATAAGAAGTTAAGAGAAGTACATTCTAAATTTATGAAGTAAAAAAATACTTTACATTTTTTTGTAAAGTATTTTTTAAAACTAATTTCAATATGGTACAGTTGGTGTTGTAAAACCATCTCACTCTGGATCATACATATAATCATTTGGATCTTGTGTACGAGCTATTCATTTAGATACACGAAGTTCGTCTAAATATCAATTTATTTTTCTTTCTCAATCATGATAATGGCTTGCTCAAATCCGTACATCAGCACTTGAATTATGTAATTCCAAAATTCAAACATTCCAAGTTTTGTCATGCACTCAGTTTACATAAGTACTTATTTCTGTATTATTACGTACTACTGAAATATGAATCCAGGTATTTGCAGGAATATCAGTTGAACCCAAACAAGACCGACCTGATAAATTATCCCAATTCGTACCATTTGTTGAATATAAAAAAGTAAATCTATTAGATATTGGATCAATACTAGAATTAATATATAATTCAATATTGTAGTCAGTATTTGAAGTATTATATTGCCCAAATATTCTATCATCATGATTTAAAAGTGATCTATTTACCCAAAAATCAATAGTAAAATCTTCTCCTCAAAAGTTCCAATCTTCACTATCTGGAATACTTAAGTAATCTCAATTTCAATCAAAAGATATACTTTTATCAAACTTTCATGTATCACTTACTATTGGATCTCAATTAAGTGATAATACATGACTAGAATTACTAGAATCTGTAAAGTTTGCTCCATGTAATAGCAATTTAGTATAATCATCATTTCAATTTAATAATGTATTACTATTTAAACTAGTATATTGAGAACTATTTAATATAACCAAATCCACAAAATCTACCATTTCTCAGCTACTTGTTCTTGATAGTATATCTACATACATTGTATCACTAGCTAATTGTGATCAACTATAAGCTGTTTTAAGTTTTTCTAGTAATG
>CAZJHB010000111.1:0-4590 GCA_964545685.1 uncultured Candidatus Peribacteria bacterium
GAATATAAAATTTCTGATAATTTTTTAAATACTCATATTTTTTCTTGAAAAGATAATAATAAAGTAACTATAAGATTGTCATCCTCTGTTCATTTTATATATGCTGGCAATAATCTATCCTTATTTACTCATTTTAAAGTTTTACATTTTCTATTATGTATAGTTATTACTCACTTATTATTAATATGAGCAACAATATCTTCTGGTATTTTTCTCTTACAACAAGCTCATAAAACATATTTTAAATCATTTTGTCATCAAATTATAATATCAGTTTTATTTTTAGGAGTAACAATTATTTTTCTTTTTTTAGTTTTTGATTTTTTTTCTTCTATTTTTGCTTCTAATTTTTGTTCTTTTACTATTTTTTTAAGTAAGTTATTAGGAGAAATACTAAAATTTCAAACTTGTTCTAAAAGCTGTAATCTTTCTTCCATATTATTTTCCCTTCAATCAATTACTTTTAATAAATTATAATCTTTATCAAAAACTCAAATATCAGCTTTTTCCAAATACTTATTCATAATATCCCTTCATCTTTCTCTATACATTTCTTTATCTTCTTTTTTAAGAAATGATTTTATATTATTTTTTGCTTTTACTGTTTTTACAAATGATACCCAAAAAGGATTTGGAGTTTTATTTTTATCAATAATAACTTCAACAACATCTCAATTATGCAGTTCTTTATCTAAAGGATGTACTTTTGAATTAACTTTTGCTAAAGTAATATGATTTCATAAATCAGTATGTAAATAATAAGCAAAATCAATAGGAGTACTTCATGCAGGTAAATTAATAAAATCTCATTTTGGAGTAAAAACAAAAATTCTATCTTTAAATACATCTATTTTTAAAGATCAAACAAAATCATTATCTCATACACTTTGAGTTAATTCTTTTAATTCTTTTACCCAATCAACATCTTTAGCAACTACACTTCATTTTTCTTTATATTCAAAATGAGCAGCAACTCATAAATCAGAATATCTCTTCATCTCATAAGTTTTTATTTGAATTTCTGTTGGTTGTTTTCTTGATCCTTTTAAAAGTCACATAACAGTAGTATGTAAGCTTTTATATCAATTTGGCTTTGGTAAAGCTATATAATCTTTAAATCTTTGAGGTAATGGAGTCCAAATACTATGAATAATTCACAATGTTTTATAACAATCAGAAACATTTTCTACTATTATTCTAATTCAATATAAATCATATAATTCTGATACATGTTTTAATCACTTTTTTTCAAGTTTTTTATAAATAGAAAAAATTGATTTTACTCTATAGTCAATTTCATAATTAAAAATTCTATTATTTAAAACTTCAATTATTTCATTTTTTACATTTTTCAAAAAATCAATACTGTTTTTTTCTTGTTGTTCTAATTCTTTTATTATTCTATTATAATCTTCTGGTTGTATTATTTTTAAATATTCTTCATCTAAAGAGTTTTTTATATGATATAATCATAATCTATCTGCAATAGGCGAATAAATATTAATTGTCTCTAAGGCAATTCTTTTCCTTTTTATTGGATTAGGATGAAAATGTAAAGTTCTCATATTATGTAATCTATCAGAAAGTTTGATAAATATTACCCTTAAATCTTCTGCCATTGCTACAAACATCTTTCTGAGACTTCAAATACTTCTTTCTTCTCATCTATATTTTACTTTTGATAATTTCTCCATTCACTCACAAAGAAAAGTAACTTCTTTTCAAAAATCTTTTAATATATCTTCGGAAGTTTTTGGTGTATCCTCTATAACATCATGTAATAAACAAGCCTGAATAGTTTCTAAATCAGGATGTAGACTTACTAAAATATTAGTAGATTCAACAGGGTGATTTATATAGTATTCTCATGAATGCCTAATTTGTCATTCATGAGCTTCTCTAGCATACAAATATGCTTTATATATTTCATTTTTTATATAATCTTTATTTAGATTATTCATATATAAAGATACTTTTTCAATAATATTATCTACTTTTTTATCTATTTTTGTATAATCATACATATGCAATATTTATTTTTTTAATATACTTATAAAATTTTTACTATTATCAAATAACCTATTTTCTATTATTTTAAAAAATGATTTATTAAATAAATTATTTAATTCCTTTAAATCAAAACAATGATAATACCTCAAATAATCTCAAAATTTAATATTATAATCAAAAGATCAAAACTCGTTACAAGATCAATCTATTTTACTATTTTCATATTTTTGAGAATTAAATTTAGAATTCAAAGCCCAATTTGTAATAAAAACTATTCATCATTTATTAAGTAAATTATATATTTTTTTTAAAACTTTTAATCTATCCTCATAACTATTCAAATGATGAAAAGTAGCTATAAGAAATATAACATCAAACTTTTCTTTTATCTTATCTACTTTAATCATATCTAATTCTAAAAAGTCAAATTCAGGATATATTTTTTTAGCTTCTTCTAATAATCAAATAGATAAATCAATTCATAAATATCGTTTAATTTTAATTTGTTTAATTAAAAGTTCTCAAAGCAATCTTCAATTTCCACAACCAATATCCAAAATAGATATAGATTCTTTATTAGCTAACCTTTTAAAAAAATAATCCAACTCTTCCCATTTAAGATTTTTCCTAGAATTAGAAAATTTTTTTGCAATATTGTTATAGTCTACTACCATATTTTTTAAATAAATTACATTTTTTCTGGCATTTCTATTCATAGAATAGAAAAAGCATCTTTTAATACCAAAGTAAATAATTCAACCAATTTTAATCTAATTATTTTATTTTTTTGATTTTCCTCATTCAAAATATGAATTTTATTATAAAAACTATTAAAAGTTTTTGTTAAATCATAAGTATATTTACATAAAATATGTGAATGATATCATTCAAAAGTTTTATTTAAAATATCCTTATAAGAAAGTATACTTTTTAATAACTCAACTTCATGACTTTGCTCTAAAAATCATACTTGTTTTAAATCAATTTGTTTTCAATAATTTTCTAAAATTCTTCTAGCTCTAACATAACTATATTGTATATATGGACCACTATTTCATTCAAAATTTACAAATTCATCCCAATCAAAAATTACATCTGATTCTCTAGATTTTTTTAGATATCAATATTTAATAGCTCATATTCATATCTTTGTTGCTATATCTTCAAGTTCTTCTAAACCAATATCGTCTCTTTTTTCCTGAATAATATTTTTAGATCTAACAACTGCTTCATCAAGCAAAGCATTTAATTTTATAATTCTTCCTTTTCTCGTACTCATAGCTCAATCTTTCAAACTAATAAATCAATTATAAGCATGAAACAATTCAGTATCTTCTTTTAGCCATCAAGCTTTTTTTGCTATAATAAAAACTTGACGTAGATGTAATTGTTGCCTTACATCAACAAAATAAACTATCTTTTTAGGATCCCAATTATCCATTCTATACTTAATACAAGCTAAATCAGAAGCTAAGTAACCATGAGTTCAATCTCTCTTTTGTAAAATACAACTAGGTACTTTTTCAAAGTCCTCAAAAACAACTCATACTGATCAATCATCATTCTTAGTAGCAATATTTTTTTCAATTAGCTCAAAAACAATATCTTTCATACTAAATTTTAAATCTGGATTATCTTCTATTTTTGGTAAACCTAAACCTTCATAAAAACTTTCTCAAATATTATAGTCTGGAACTATATTTAATCTATCAAGTTGAACTTGCATAGAATCTATAGAGTATTTTGTAAATTCTCTCCATAACTCAATAGAATCATTATTTCATTCTGAAAGAAATCTAAATTCATCTCTTGTTTTTTGTTCTATAGTATCATCTTTTTCTGCCTCTGTACTTATTTTTACATATAATTCAAATAAATGATTTACAGCATTTTCTTTTAATTTTTCAAGATTTCACCACATCTTAAATGCAAGAATTAATTTACCAAAAATTATTCACCAATCTCAAATATGAGTATCTCAAATAACTTTATATCAAAATTTTCTAAATAAATTTATAAATACTTGTCATTGATTAGGAGTACACATATGACCTATATGAAGAGGCTTTCAAACATTAGCTCATATATAATCAATAACTATAGTTTTTCATTTTCATTCATCAAAATCTAAAAAACTATCTTTATTTATATATAATTCATTTAAAAAATTAGTATAAATATTATAATTAATTTTTATATTTAAATAAGGACCTTCACAAGATATAGATTCAATCAAATCATTTTTTTCTATAATTTTAGATAAATCTTGTGCTATAACATTAGGACTTTTTTTCAACTCCTTAGATAAAACAAAACAAGCAAAAGCAAAATCTCACAACTCTTTTTTTGGAGGTATATCAAGCTTTACTTCATCAAGCACTATATCATAATTATCTTTTATTATATTTTTTAAAAATTTTTGTAACTCTAACTGCATATATTTAATTAATATTTTAATAAAGATTATTTTAACTAATTCCCTAATTTATGCAAACTTAATTAAAAAAAAGTGGGTACCGGTACCGTCAATATTGACGGTACCGGTACCCTTATATTTGACATTTTAGAAAAAAATATACA
>CAZJHB010000112.1:0-4587 GCA_964545685.1 uncultured Candidatus Peribacteria bacterium
TTTTCTTTTCAGTTTTTCCAAGAATATAATTTTGATTATTCAAAAAATTACGAGATGTTTTATGTAAAGTTTTTGTTTGTATAGTTATTTATTTATGTATTTCTTTTTTAAAAAATATATTTTATCTTTGAATTTTATTATTTTTATTTTTTTTCTTATAAGATATTTAAATATATAATAAAGTATAATTGTACAGAATATTAAAAATAGAATGATGACTCAAATAATAGTATTAGATGATATAACAATAGATAATATTATTAATGTTATAAGACTAAATAAAATTAATAACATTTTAAATAATAAATTTCAAGATATAATTACATCAATATATTCAAATCAATAATTATTTTTATTCCAGATTAATACTTTAGAAAAATAGTTAATACTTTTTTTCTTTAATATATTTCCAAGAATATAATTTTGATTATTTTTAAAATTTCAATTTTTATAAATTTCTTTTAATTGTTTCAAATTAAAATTTTGATTATTCAAAAAATTAGATGATGTTTTATGTAAATTTTTTGTTTGCATAATTATTTATTTTTTATTATAAATCTTAAATTAATTCAAGTAATTATAAGTACTATAATTAACCAAATTATCATCCAAACTCATTGTGGAATAATGACAAAAATTTTGCTAAATTTTGAAAGATCAGAACTAGGTCAAACATTAAAATCTTCAATTATATATAATATCGAAGCTATTCATAAAAATTGTAAAATTATTGAGTCAAATTTTGATTTTTTAGCGAGTAGTATTAAAATTCAGGCAAGTAATAATAAAATAATACTAGAAAAAATTGAATTGAACCAAAAAATAGCTGTAAAAATAATTAATCAAGCTAAAGAATATATAACTATTTCTGAAGCTTTTTCTTTTTTTGTTCAAATATATAAAAGCAAATTTCAAAAAATAGCACTTCAAATATATCATCACATTAAAACAATAGTTGTAAAACCTCAAGCTGTTTTAGCAAATCAACTTCAATCAGAATTTATTTCAATTCACATTACATTTCATCATGTTACTATTGCTCAAAAACTATGCCCAAATTCATGCATAAATGTTACAAGAATATTTATAGGGTAGATTATATAGTTTCAATAGGGAATTAATAATTTTAATAAAAAATATATTATTATTAAAATTATTAGAGTTATAATGTTACTTTGTGTATTTTTGTTCATAGTTATCTAAAAAATCTTAAAAAATAATTCTAATCTATTTTTATATTTTTCAAAGGTTTGATTATGTATATCTTTTATATAAGCTAACCTTTTTTTGACTAGATTAATGTGTCATTCAAAAATTTCATCAACATTTGAATTTTCTAACTCTTTTTCAGCTTTTTTAGTTTTTTCCATATTTTGATACATTAAAAAAACTAAATAAATAAAATATAAAAAATATCCATGAAGTGTGTAGAAATATTTAGATTTTTCATATGTTAATTCATATTCTTTATTTCAAAATTTATGTATAAAGTCTTCAATAATAGCAATTCAATTATTATTTTCAAATGTTTTTTGAATAACATTTATATCAGAAAAATCATAACTAGGGTAAATATTATTAGAAAAAAATCATTTTTTATAATATATAGAATTATCTATATCAATTAAAAATTCTTTTTCATCAAGTCAATCAAAACATTCAAAAATATTATTTAAAAATTTTACAGTTTTTTTTCTAAAATCGTTATTTATTATAAAGTTTCTGTGTATAAAAATGTTTAATTTAAAAATAGGTAGATGATAAATATCTGATTTTGGGTTTGATATATAAAATACTTCAATTTTTCATAATTTTTTTTCAAAAACATAGCTAATACAATAATAATTTCATTTTTTTTCTTGAGTTTTTTCAAAACTTATTCAATCAAATTCAAGAGATTTTTTTATTTTTTTAGTTAAAAAAACTAGATTTTCTTTTTCATTTTCAAAATCTAAAAAGGGAGTATTGAATCTATATATCGTAGCTATATTGTGCATATCATATGATTAAATATATAATAAAACTAGTAATACTTGAATATATTAAGCTAATAAAAATTAGTCCATAATTCATTTTTAATGAATTATCTTTGGATTTTACATATTCTATTAAACTATCATTATATGATAATTTAAAATATGAATTTGTTGTATTTCTTTTTTTAGCAAGAATATATATTTGTGAATTTAAAAAATGTTTAATTAAACTTAAAGTGAAATAACTTATGTAAAGAAAAATTAGTAAATATATTAAAAAATGTATAAAAAGTAATGGTATTAAAATAATACCAATTATTAAGTGAAAAATTATATTAAAAATAATTGGTTTTGATTTTAAATAAATAGGAATTAAAAATTTTCCAAATAAAAAATTTAACAATATATTATATAATTTAAACTTAAATTCTCATATTTTACTTTTAAATACATAGTCAAAAATAAGAGATTTTTTTCTTTTATTATTTATAATATAATGCTGATTATTCAAAAAATTTTTATTTTCTAATTGTTTGTATAACATACATTGTTTAAATTAATTTTTTTCATTTTCCCCCTCCTTACTAAGGAGAGCCTGTCCCGATTCAGCGGGAGGGGTTAGGGGGTGGTGCTTAAGTTTTTCTATGAAATACTTTTTTTCCAGATATCAATAAGACCTATATTAGTTTGTACTTCAAAAGTTTTTCTATTAAATTTTTTAGGAATTCATTTAAGATCAATTTTTTGTAAAATATAAGTTCAATGTTGATATTTTTTTTCTTCATCTTTTTCATCATTGTTGCTTGGTGTAAAATCTAAAACAAACCATTCATTTGTTGTTTTATTATAAACACATTTAAAAAATGCTTGAAGTTCTTCTGTATTTTCTTCAATTTTTTTCAAAGAATTAATATCTAATACTAGAGATTTAAAAACTCATTCATCAAGGGCATTTATTATTATTTTATCTTTTGAATTAAAAATTAGATTAATTTCTTCTGAGAATAATCTATATTTTTGTTCAGTTTTTATATTTATGATATCTATAAATAATTTTTCTCATCAAGTTAAGCTTCATCTTTCTCATACACAAATAACTATATCGTCATTTTCAAGAAAAATTTCTGTATTATCAAAAGATTTATTTTTGATTGGAAATATTGCAGTTCCTCTATCTTCAAGTCAATCATTGAAATAACATTCTTCTCTTCAAAATTTATAATTATATGGTCAAAAACTATCCGTAGCAAATTCTACTTTAAATTCTCATTTCATTCATAAAGAGAATTTCTTTTTGTTTAAAATAATTTTATCTACAGATTTTTTTATAATTTTTCACATAATTTAAAAAAAATTTATTTAAAATAAAATACTTATTTATTTTATCATATTTTTGTTATATTTCAAAATAAAAATGTTTTATTATAGTATTTAATTTTTGATTTATATTAATTATTTAATATACTAATCTTATTATATTTTTTATTTTTTTTATTTTTATGAAATACAAAAATAAAAAACATCATTGAATTATCTTTTTTTGATTATTTTTTATTACTTTTTTGTCAATTTTTATATTAATTAGACAAAAAAATATATTAGTTTTAGAAAATCAAAATTTATTAGAAGTTGTAAATAGTTTTGAAAAAGAGATAAATAATTATGAAGATGAAGTTATTAGTCTTGAAAAGGAAATAAGTAATTATGAAGAAGAAAAAGCTAAAATTTACTTTAAAGATAATTTTTTTATTGATAATTTTAAATTAAAAGATTATTCAGGAACAAAATTTAAACTTACGGAGCAGTGAAAAGATATTGTTACTAATATAAGAAAAATACATAAATCTGCTAGTTTAATATCAGGAGAAAATAGAGATAAAGCAGTTTGTGCTTGATACATATGGACTTTATCAGAAAAATTATGGTGAGATTATGTTCCATATCATTTATGAATGTTAAATGCTGACACTTGATATCCAGCAAAAGCTTGGGAATTAGCTAGTTTTTATAGTTGATTTTGATGAGAAATTTTAATTGATTTTTCTAATAGATTTGATCTTAAAGAAAAAAATTATTATGAAAATATTAAGAAAGAAGATTTACAAAGTTTTTTTGAAAAATCTTTTAAAGAAGAAGCTTTATTTTGAGATATTTGATTTTTATATAAAGATACTAATTATTCTTCTTTTTTGAATAACCGGTCTTATAATTCTCATATAACAAAAAATATGTGATTATCTGAATTTGAGTATATTGTAGAGAAAGATCATGAATTAGAAACAAATTTAGAAATATTAAAAAAAACTTTAGCTTGTAATATTGATTTACAAAATGATTTATATTCTTTACTAAAAAATTATAAATTATATTTAAATTGAGAAAAAATAGTTTTTTATGATTATGATTTTTATTTTTTGCAGGAAGATAATTCTATTTGAGAAAAAGTCAAATTTAAATATTTAGATAAAATATCATATGAGGATATTACTTTGTCTCATTATTTTGAATGAAGTTCTAAGGTTAACTCTTTGTTTGAAATTACATGTTCTGCAAAATTTTATCCAATAAATGTTATGACTATAAATAGTAGATTGATAGAGAAGATGTAAGC
>CAZJHB010000113.1:0-4544 GCA_964545685.1 uncultured Candidatus Peribacteria bacterium
TTATATTTTAATTTATTTGTTTGTTCATCAACTCATTTTTCATATTCTACATTATCTATAGTAATAGCAAGTTCAGTTTCTAATTTATTCAATTCTTCTTTAATTTCTGATCATTTTTGTACAGCATCATTAAATCTTTTAATATAAGTTTGATACAATTTAATAGTTGGTCAAGCTTCTGGATCATCTTTAATACTTGGATCTGCTTGTAATCTTATACCTAATGATTTTGCTGATTTTTTAGTAAAAATAATAACAGAATTATTTATATCCAAAAGATTCTCTAATTCATTAATTCTATCATAAACTTTTTGTTGCTCTAGAGATAAATTTTGTTTTTGTTGTTCTGCATTTTGTTTTTCTTGAAATACTTTTTCCTGTATTTGTATAACTTCTGCCATAATAATTTTTTAATATTATAATATATATAATATTTTAACATAAAATAATTTAAAAAACAATTTTTAAAAAAATAAAAAGACACATATTACAAATATTTAATAATATGCGTCTTTTTATATATATAATTTTAATATTCAAACAACCCAAGTAATGGTTCTAACTCTTTCAAAACTTCATCTGAATAAGTATCATCACTTTCAATTTCTTTTATTTCTTCTTCTTTTTTAAGTGTTGTATCAGCTATTACAAATATCCATCATCTAGTAGCATCAACATCATAATCTGTAAAATCTTCAACTAATCAATAAGAAGATGCATAATCTACTATTTGTTCTTGCCAAGATTTATCACAAGTACTATCATATTCATAATTAAATCAAATAGCTTTTATTAACATTCATAAAGCTTCAGCTTTTGTAATATTATCTTCCGGTCTAAATAAAGTATTTTGTGAAATCAAATTATTATCAACAAGAGGCTCTACACTATAACAAACCCAACTATTAGGATTAGTTGCACTTACATCATCAAAAATCCCTTCACAAGTAGATTTTTTATCCAATCAAGCTATTCATCTAGCTACTGCTGCTATTTCTTGTCTTAAGACATTAGCACCTAAATTATATGCTTCAGTATCACCTGAATGATCATTTATAATTCATTGTGCAGCCAAACTATTAGCTGCTTCAATCATTGTTTCTGCTTGTTCTACAACAAGATTTGCATTAGCAGAAAATATAATTCAAAGAGAAATCATTACAGATAATATTTTTTTATTCAAATTCATAATAAAATAGTTAGTAAATAAATAAAGTAATATAAAACTAAGTTTAATTATTTTTTTAAAAAATACAAATTTAAACTCTTAATTTTTTAAGAGCATTTATTCTATCGTCTAAATGTGGATGAGATGAAAATAATGAAAAAAATCATTTTTTATTTTTAGTGCTTATTTTCATAGTTGCAAAATTTGATTTATCATTTTTCATCATATTTTTCATTTGTTTTAAAGCTTCAAGTCAAGCTATCATTTTTTCTTTTCAAACAAATTTTGCACTTCAAGCATCAGCTTTAAATTCTCTATATCTTGAGAATTTCATTAATATCAAACTAGCTAATATTCCAAAAACTATTTGTAATATTATATTAGTTAAAAAATAAGCCAAATATGAAAAATTCTCATCAGAAGTTCTAGCTATAATATTTGAAACAAGTCTAGATAAAAACACTACAAAAGTATTTAAAACTCATTGTAATAATGTCATTGTAACCATATCTCAATTAAGAACATGTGACATTTCATGTCAAATTACTCATTCTATAGCATCATTTTCCATCAAATTTATAAGTCAACTAGACACTGCTACCAAACTGTTATTTTTTGACGATCAAGTAGCAAATGCATTAGGTTCATTTGAACTATAAAATCATACTTCAGGCATTTTTATATTATTTCTTTCTGCTAATTGTTCAACTACATCAAAAACAAGCTTTTGTTTACTTGTTAAATTATAATAATCTTTTTTTGTAACAATTTGGATTTTATAAGCCATTTTAGCCATCCATTTTGACATAAAAAGCGAAATAAATGAACCAGAAAATCAAATTATAGCACTATAAATCAATATTGATATATAATTAAATCAATACAAATCAAATCTCACTCAAAAAACGTTTTCTAATATAAAAACAATTACCGTCAAAACCGCAATTACTGCAATATTAGTAATCAAAAACAAAATAATTCTTTTAAACATATTTTTATTGTTATATTGTAAATTAAAAAATTTTTACCTCTCTCTTGAATTCTCTTCCCACTTCAGCGGGAGGTTGAGGTGAGGTATATTTTTAAAACATCTTAATCTGCCCACCATCAATACCTTCTTCATTTTTCACACTTTCTTCGTCTATATATTTTACATACAAATCAATTATTTCCAAATCATATTTTAGATTATGTCACACAATTATAATATCCAAATTTAAGAGATTATTAAGAAATTTAACTAAATCTTCATCTTCAACTTTTTCTCCTTCATGTCATCTATTAATATAATAAATATTATCATCATCCAAATAAACACTAATTCATACAAGATCTGCTTGCATAACATTAAGAGAAGTAGTTTCTGTATCAATAATAATTTCTTTTAAATTTTTAATTTTATCAAATAATTTCTCTAATTGTTGTTTATTTTGAATAAGTTTTACTTCCAACTTTAAATCATCCCATTTTAACAAATGTTTTTCTTCTTCTCAAATCAAACTATAAAATTCCAGAGACTTAAAATATTCTTTTACTTTATCATTTAATATTTTTTTAGATTCAAACTTATATTCTTCAAAAACAATATCATCCAAATTGATATCTAAATGTACAGTTGCTAATTTTTTTGATAAAAAAGCGTCATCTCTAGAATTTATTAATTTTTCAAAAGTTTTTCATTTAAAACAACTAGCAATACTTTTTTCAAAATCTTTGTATGTTTTTTTTCAAGATTCAACTTTTTCTACTTCATTATATATATTTTCTATAGATCAAATTTCATTTATAAGACAAACTGCTTTTTTTGGTCAAAATCAATCTATTCAAGGAATATTATCTGATTTATCTCATACAATAGATAGATAATCAATTATCATTTCAGCTTCTATTCAAAACTTTTCTTTAGTTTTTATTTTATCAAAAACCTTTTTCTTCATTGTATCATACATCCTCACATTACCATTTACAAGAGAATATAAATCTTTATCTCAACTTAATATATAAATATCATTATATTTTTCTTTTGATAATTGCGTAGCTAAAGTTCAAATAACATCATCAGCTTCATATCAATTTTCTACCAAAATATGAATTCACATCAATTTAATCATCTTTTCTATATCATCTATTTGAGATTTTAAATTATCAGGCATCCTATCCCTTGTTGACTTATACTCACTATATAATTCATGTCTAAAATTCTTCCCTTTTCAATCTTTTACAAAAAAAATATAATCAGGTTTTTCTCTCACTAATTGCTGAACAAAAAACTTAGCCATACCAAAGATAGCATTTACTATTTTTCCATCTTTTGTTGAAAATTCAGGAAGTCAATAAAACATCCTATAAATAAAATTATTCCCATCAATTATGTATATTTTTTTCATAATTTTTATATTATTTAATTTAATTTGTATTAAATTTTATATAAATTATGGGAAAATACAAGAAAATTATACTTGACATCGCTTTTAATTTAAGTATAAATACTTTACTAATAATTAATATCAATCTATAATATGAGAAATAATCATATAATGGTAGTCTGAGATGAAGATATAGATTTAATAATGTGAAATTCTTTAGATGATGTAAAATATATAAAAATGTCATCTCTTACAAAAGAAAAATGATGATTTGATAAAAATAAAATAATAAAAAACATTCAAGAATTTACAAAAAAATGAGTAGATTGTTATATTTGATGATGACTTTTTGATTCTCATTGAAGTCATGAAGATATAAAACAAGTAGCAAAAGAGATGACTAATTTATGAATAAAAACAGTTGAAATTACAAATAGTGAATGAAATCTAATGGTTCCTACTTTTTTTCAGGAAACAATGAACATATTAAGATGAGAATTTGAAAAAGTTTTAATTGAAATATGAACTAAAAATTTCACTAGATTTAATATAGATTATAAAATTCGGGAAAAAGCTATTGAAAATGCTATTGAAAATTTTGCTGATGAAATTATAGTAGAATGATGATGATCATGAAATGTATGAATATACGATAAAAATTGTAAAATCAAATCATTATTATTAAGTAACATAATTAAAAAAATTGAAGAATTAGGGTATAAAGACAAATATATAATAGAATCTTCTCTTCCTACTCATCAAATAAATATCACACAAAATTTTTGAGAAGATATTCAATTATGAAATATTTTACCTTTATTTTATAAATATATAAATTCTATAAGATCATGAAATATAAGTAAAGAAGAATTTAATAAATTAAAATACAATTATCAAAGATTATGATTATTATGATTATTTAATATTGAACTTAATAATCAAAATAATACAACAAAAAATGATTTTTTTTGATTAATTAATAAATTATTTGAATTAGCTCTAAAAAATAA
>CAZJHB010000114.1:0-4524 GCA_964545685.1 uncultured Candidatus Peribacteria bacterium
ATGAATATATTATTTTTCTGATTTAAATGAATTTAAATTAGATATAGAAAAAAATAGGTTTTATAATCCAAATAATTGTGAAATTAAAAGTGAAAAATATATTGTTAAATGATTAAGTATGCAGCCATTAATTAATAATTGAGATGAAGTAGATTTATTATTAAATTATTATAATTGTTGAAATAATAAAATAGAATCATGAGATATAGTTATTTTTGAAAATAATTTTAGATTTGACAAAATTATAAAACAAATTAAAATTATTCCGTGAAATAGTATAGAATTAAATTATGCTAGTTGAACGGTATCAGTAAATAGTAAATTATTAAAAAATTCCGAAAATAACTTATATATTTTTAGTAAAAAAGAACTTGATTTTTTAAATATATACCTTAATAATGGTAAAATGTCTAATAATAATTATTATTTGTTAGGTGATAATATTTCTTGATCAATTGATTCTAGAACATGGTGACCTATTAGTATACAATGAATATTGTGAAAAGTGGATTTATCTAAGTAATATTTTATAAATTAATTATTAATATATGAATAAAATTTTAAAAAACATATGATTGACTATATTAAGTCTTAGTTTAATTGTTTTATCTACATATTGAGCTTGAACAATTATAACAAATTTAACGCAAACAGCTACTACTTGAGATATAATTAGTAGTGAATGGGTAAATGCAGTAAATACAAATCTTAATTCTGCAGCAGCTGCAACAGGTTGATGAGTAAGTTGTGTTTGAACTTCTACTGTCTTTTCTTGTATATGGAGTGATTGAACACATAAACAATATAATTGAAGTATTTGGACTACACGTCCAAGTGCTTTCTAACTATTTAAACTAACTAAATAATAATATTTAAAGTTTTTAATTGAAATTTATTTATGAAATTATATTTAAAAAATATAATTTGTAACACCATTAAAAAATACAAAAATAATCATTTGAATAGTAGTTATTCTATTAATTATTATTTGATTCTACATTTTATCAAATAAAGATAATAATATAGATAATGTTGTTAATAATTCACAACAATAATCAATTCAAAAATATACACAAGAAGAATTTTCTCATGAAGTTGAATTGTATAATAAAATATTATTAGAAGCAACTTCTTTGGATGATTTAGAAAAATGTGAACAATTATGAATTGAAGATGTTTATAATACTTGTATATCAAGTATAAATCTTAGATACTGAGAAATTTGAATGGCAAAAACATTAGAAGATTGTGAAAAAGTATGAGCTACAGAAAAAGAATCACAAGAATTTAGACAAGATGTATGTAAGTATAATGTAATAAAAAAGATGGATAAGTATACAACCGATTATGAAAAATTATGTTGAGAAATAGTTAATGAAGATATAAAAAATGCTTGTATCTGAAATTTTAAAAGATAATTTATTTAGAAAAATAAATAAATAAACATAAAATTTTGATAAAAAAATAAAAATATGATATATTTTATAATAAGTATAATCGTATTTTTATTTTTTTAGTTAAATTATGAAAAAAATATATAAATTAATTTTAGTTTTAAGTTTATTTTTACCAGTAAAATTATTTGCATCTGTTGTTCCAGAAACTTCTTGAATAACAAAAACATATTATCAAATTGATTGGTGTAGTCCACATAGTGAAATTTGATGTAAACAATGATATTTTGAAAATATATGATGAGTTTGAGTCTTGACTTATGAATGAGCAAGTACATCAGGTATTAATATATTAGAAGATACAGCTTCAGTAACAGTAACACAAGATGTTTGAATAATTGATTTATTTGATGTTGATGAGTTACATGTTCAATGAGAATGAACTTATACTATAACAGTTATATTAATGGATAAAGCTGAAAATGCTTCATCTTATACATTTGTTTATAAAGTAGATAAAACAGCTCCTCAATTTGAGTTAAGTTCAATAGAAGAAAATACTGCATATACTTATGTAGATGATAGAATTGAATGACTTAATTGAACAGTAGAAAAATATGATAGTAATACACAATCATCGTCAGCAGATAATTATCCAGAACCAAGTTTATCAAATTATTCTTGAGATAGTCCTTTTGTTACAGAAAGTAATAGATTAAATCTTAATCCTTTTTATTATAGTTGAAATGATTGAAGTGAAAATTTTGCTTTAAATACAACTTATAGTGATGATTATAATTGACATTTAAATAGTGTATATTTAGCATGAGAGAAAAATTTTGAACTTTTAGATTCTTCTAATACTTCAATAAAAAAAGATATTTCTTTATCAACAGCTTTATCTTTAGCAACTAGTGATTTAAATAATTGAACAAATTCTAGAAAAACATATAAATTAAGACTTTATGATCAAAGTGAATGAAAGGATTGATGAGATAATAATTATTCTGAAGTAACTTTTTATGTAGTTAGAGATAATACTACTCCAAATACTTCTGTCATAGATCTAATAGAATTTAATGATGGAGTTACTATTTGGGATACTTGAATAACTAATTTAAATTATTCAAGATTTTTAGAAGCAAATGATAATCAAGAATTAATCTTTTATTTAGATGATACATGAATAGCTGGTTGAGGAGATCAACCTGAGTTAGCTAATGCTTGAATAGAGGTAGGAGAAGTAAAAGTAAATATAGAAAAAGCTTGAGCTTTGAATAGTTTTGATACTATAATTGAATTTCCAAATAGATTTGATAATTCTAATATTTCAAAAATTGTAAATTTTTCTGATGTTGATCTTAATAGAAAAAATGGTTATAGAAATTATTTAACACAATTTATAAGTCAATGAGGTTTATCTTGAATTTGTGATGCAGTTTGAAATTGTTTAGAATCAGATCTTGAGTTTAGAGTTGTTGCTTCAGAGTTGGATTATAATGAGTCACTTATAAGTTTAACAAATAGTTGAGATAAAATGTATGCTAACTGAGAAGATTATTATAGTATATCTACAAAGTTAAAAGATAAATATTGAAATGCAATTGTTTGAGCAAAGGCAGTAGAAAATGATTGAACACCTGATATAAAAAAGGTTGATTTGCAATATACTTTTATGAATTGATTATATGAAAATTTGATTTGAGAAATTGGTGAATGAGAAAAACAAGTTTGAATTATAAATAATCAAATAGATGATGATATATCAGAAAGTGTAAATAATGATTGAAAGGTATATTTTGAAGAAGATATAGAAGACTGAACTAGTCTGACTAAATGAATTTATTCATTTAAAATAAATTCAAAAGTACCAACAAATTGATTATATCAATATTTATGAGATGATGCTAAATTATTATTATCAAAATTTGAATCAAAAACTTCCGATGAGAGTAGAACTTCAGTATGATTTTATGGAGATTTATGAAATTATGATAATAGTTTAGATTTTGAATGATATATTAACTTATTTAATTTTGATAGAAGTTTTTTAGAAAATTCTCTTTATCATACAGATTTTTCAATTGATCATAAAGATACTTATTGAGATATAACTTTAGTTGAAAGTTCAGATGTTTCTATTGCTGAATTTGAATCAAATAAAAAAATTCAGTTAGAGTATGCTCCATTATATGTTTATTGAGCAGATGATTTTACAGTTCATCATTTGATTAATAATATTTGACAATATTCTAATCATACTAAAAAAGCTTATGAATTAGATCCAGATAATGTTGATAGTGTGGAAATATTTGAGAAATATTTACCTTCATATTCAGATATTACAATTGAAGATAAAAAATATACACCTAATATATTTAATATTTATTCAAGTTTAGAAAGTCAAAATTGAGTAATAATAAATGATTGAGATACTATTGATTTAGTTTGAGAAGATTTATACTATACAAAATCTTCTCCTATAAATTCAGATTATTTAGTTAGTTGATTTACTGCTAATATGTGATATGTTTCACATATAACTTATAATGTATCATGAAAAACAATAAAAATTCCATCAATTTCAAGAAATATTTCAGATACAGCAGAAGAAAGAAAAGATATACCTGAAAATAATTCATATTGTTATTTTCCAGAAAGTTCTTGAGAATGAACTTGAAATTATAAAATTGTTTCAGATTCAATAATCAATACTTGATTATTAAGTAGTATGTGAATAGCAATTACTTGATTATCAAATAGTTATGATTCCATGCTTTGAGATGATGCAGTTTGAACTAAAGCTACAGTAAATTTATGAGAAAATTTAACTCGTTATGATTTAATAAAGGATTTTAAATTAAATATGTCTAAAAAAAGTATGTGAATTGAGTGGTGTGATTTATCAACTATTAATAATTTGAATGAAGAATTATGAAATTGTACAACAACTATAAATTGAGAAATGATTTCTTTTATAGAATGAAATGTTGATATTGATTGTTGATTGAGCTGAGTTTGTGAATTAAATAATAATATAAAAAGAACAATAATAGTTAAAGGGGGATCAGTATATATAAAATCAAATATAACAACTTATTGAAAAAATTCTCAATTATTAATTTGAAGT
>CAZJHB010000115.1:0-4511 GCA_964545685.1 uncultured Candidatus Peribacteria bacterium
TTAGATTCTAATCTCTTACAACCAGGACATCAAGTTCCTAAAACTTTTATTGTTTTCATATTAATTATTAAAATAAATTATTAAAATATTTAAACATGCTTTATTATTCATAAATATAAAATAAAAAAATAGTATATCAATATATATTGATATACTATTTGAGAATTACTTAATGTCAAGGGAAAAGAGAATTTTTGATAACCCTATCTTGAATTCTTCCTTAAATATAAGGGAAATAGGTTGTATTTAATAATTAATTTTAATTAATGGTAATCATTTCTCGGGTTCAATAAAATATGATAATATTATTGTTGCTTATAGTTTTACACTTCCTAATGAATATGAAGCTTTAAGCTATAAAATTATTTCTAAACTTCAAGTGGGAGAAGATGATATACAATCAATAATAGATATTTTCATGTTTTAATTGTTTGAAAGAGAACTAAGAAAGTCCTTCTTTTTTTTTACATATATAATAATAAATTTATACTATTTGAAATTTATTTAAAGTTTATATAATGTAAATATGTTATATATTATAAAATTGTATATTTATGTATCGATTAAATTTTTTTGAAAAATCAAAAAGGTTCTTTTCACCAATGAGTATGAATAAATTAGTTTATATAAAATGAATATGAGTTTATTTGGTTTGGGCTTTTGATAGAATAATTCATGTTATTTTTCTTGAAAGAATTGTTTATTATTTAGAAAGTTGAATAAGTGAATTATTTTATTTTGTTGTAAAAATATATTTATTTTATATTTTTTTATATTCTTTAATTCAGGTGTTTACTCGTAAATTTTGATGGCCTGAAATCAGTGATACAGCTATAAAATTCATACAAAATATATATTTGAAAAAATTTATAAATTTAAATAATAATCATATAGAAAAATACTGAACAGGTAATTTAACTGCTATTATTAATAAATGAATTGATAAATGGTGAATGTTATTAGATAGTTTTCTTATGCAATCAACAAATATATTAGTATCTTTTTTATTTACAGCATATATGTTATATAAAAATAATAGTATGTTTTTACTTATTTTTATTATAATATATATAGTTATTTATGTTTGAGCTTACTTTTTAAATTTATGAGCTTTAAAAATTAGAAGAAAAAGAAGAGATATATGAAATATGCATACTAAAAATTTGGTAAAAATTATAATGAATAAACAAGAAATATTGCAATTAGATAAGATTAATCATGAACTAGAAATATTAGATGACTATAAAAATAAAGAAATATTTTATAGTAAAAAAATATCAAATTTTCTACAACCTTTATATGAATGACCAAATGTAATATTATCTCTTGTTATAATTTGATTATTATTATATCTTGGACGTAGTTATTTTGATTGAAATATTGCTATATCTTGAATTGTTTGAGTACTATCAGCTCTTATTGTTATGAAATCTGCTGTTGAAAAATGAATAGATTTTTTTAAAAATTTTACAAAAGAATTTACTGATATTGAAAAAATATGGGAATTTTTTGATAAAGCACCAATGTTGAAAAGGTATAATAAATGAAAGAAATTTATTTATAAATCATGAAGTATTAAATTAAAAGATATTTCTTATTCATATATTAAATGAAAGAAAGTTTTAGATAATTTTTCTTTGAAAATTGAATGATGAAATGTTATAGCTCTAGTATGAAATAGTTGAGGTGGTAAATCTACAATTGCTAAATTGATTTGATGATATATTGAATATAAAGAATGACAGATAGAAATTGATAATCAAGAATTATCTCATATATCTTTAAAATCATATTATAAAAATATATGATATTTAACACAAGAACCTTCAATTTTTGATTGAACAGTTTTAGAAAATTTAACATATGCAGTTGATGCTAATTTTTTTAATAAAGATATAGATAGAGTTATAAAAATGGCTAAATGTGAATTTATTTATGATTTACCTAATTGACTTGATACAGAAATTTGAGAGAGATGAGTCAAATTATCATGATGACAAAGACAAAGGTTAGCTATTGCAAAAATAATGCTAAAAGATCCTAAAATTATTATATTGGATGAACCAACTTCAGCTCTTGATAGTTTTTCAGAAGAACAAATTACAAAGGCTATGAATAATTTGTTTAAATGAAGAACAGTTATAGTTATTGCGCATAGATTACAAACTGTAAAACATGCTGATAAGATATTTTTAATAGAGAATTGAAAAATAGTTGAAAAATGAACTCATAAAGAACTTATTAAGAAAAAATGAATTTATAATAGAATGCTTGAGTTACAAAGTTGATTTTAGATTTTACTAATTTTTTACTTTGATTAAATCTTCTCTTATATTTCTGGGGTATATCTTTTAAAGGGGAATTTTTGTTTCATTATTATTATATTTGAATAAATAACGTTAAATATAATATAATTTATATAGATTATATAAATTATAAAAATATAATGAATACTATTAATTTAAATAATATAGAAAGAAGAATTCCTGTTTTGGATAGTGAAACTGTAAAAGATATAGATTTTGCAAAAATCAAAAAACAGTGGAATTTATTAACTGAGACAATACGCAAGGAAATATTAGTTAATCCAATTTTGAGGGATATTGTTTTTAAATATATTTGAGCAGATTTGAAGGAATGTTTAGCTATTGATTTATCTGTTAATGAAAGAATATCAAAATTGATGGATAGGTATAAAAATGAAGTAATAAAATATTTGGAATTAGATGAAGTTCCAGATGAATTAGTTGATGATACTATTAATAAGGCAAATATATTAATTACACCTGAAAAAATATGTAATCTATATAGAAATGATGAAACTATATCTAATAATAGATTAAATGAATGTATAGAGAAAGGTACCTTTAAAAAATGAATAACATATCAAGAAAAAGCTTTGCTTGTTGATAGATATACTATGGCTAGAGATATAAAATTATTATCATTAAGTGCTTTGTTACAAGATAATAAAGATATTAATATTGAAGATAATGTAATAAAATTAGATAGTTGAGTTATTATATACAAAAATAGTGATACAGATTTGAATTTATTAGATTCTAAAAATTGGATAAATAGAAAACAATTAAAAGATAGAGTTTATGAAATAAATATTTGAAATAAAAAATATATATTAAAAGAAAGAAAAACTTCTAGACATAAAGATTCACTTAAAATATGACATAAGAATTGATTGACATCTCAAGAAGAATTTGAAATTGCAAATTTTTTTAAGAAAAATTGTATTGTAGAAAATTGAGAAATTATGCTTAATTGGGAAACACCAATTGCTTCTGTGTTATTTCCAGATGGGTATCAATTTACTATTTTTGAGTATGAAGAATGATTAATAGAAGAGGGTGATATTGAATACGAGATATCTAATTTTATTTTTACTCATAAAGAAATATTTGAGGAAGAGTATGAGAATGTAAAAAATAATGTAGATAAATATATTAATGATGATAGAATTATTAAACAAGAACAAGAGTGAAAGATATATTCATTTTTTAAAAAAATTTGAATATATAAAGAAAAAAAAGAAATATTTAGTTTTGAAAATTATCTTAGGTTTAAGATTATTATTTTAAAAGAAAAATCATATGAGCTTATGGAAAAAACTATGATAAGTAATTGATATAGTGATTATGATTCAAGAGATTATTTTTATAAAATACATTTAATAGATTGAAAATTCAAGTTAGAAATAATATGAATTGATTTAGAATATATGGAAAAAATTGATAAAGATAGAGAAGAATTTTTGTTAAAAAAATTAAGTAAAAATACATATTTAGATGATGAATTTTTAAGAAATTGAAGGGGATTAAGGGAACTTAGTGAAGTACAACAAGCTGGAGGGATTGCTTTGGATAAGTTGTATTGTGATGGAAAAATATAAAAGCTAATTGTAATTCTTCAATTCTATGATTAATATGTTCAAAATTTGAATATTTTTTATACTATTTGTAAAGCCAATGAAAGAGATGTTGATTTTTGTATAAAAATGTTTTTATATAAAAAAAGGAAGTGTTTAAGGGGAGCTAATGCTCCCTTTATTTAATCCACCAAAATTTAGATTAAACCGTCAATTGAGCAATTAAAAGATTTATAAAATTTTCTTACTTGAAAATATATAACTTATATGTTAATATATAAATACTAACGAAAATAATTTGTTTAATTTTTATTAATGCAGTTATTTCGATTAGGAATATCTGCAAAACTTTGGAGAATAAAAAATGGTAAAAACAATTCTTGCTCACGATTTTACTGGTATGGACTACATCCTTCCCGATATAACTAATGCAATTGAATTACTTGTTAACGGGATAAGCACTGAGGTACATATCTTAATTCAAGGGGTAACCCATAATCAGGAACCAGCTTCTACCGTATGTTTTGAAAGAGCTAAACAGATAGTTAAAGTTCTGAATTTAGGAGATTTTAAAATTGTCGATTGTCCCGGTGATGTTGACGATGATCTTTCAAAAATTGTTATTTCCATA
>CAZJHB010000116.1:0-4484 GCA_964545685.1 uncultured Candidatus Peribacteria bacterium
TATAATAAACTTTAAATTTTTTTTAAAAATTCTCAAAATACTTTTTCATAATTTTTTATAATTTTTCTTAGAGTTTCTTTGTTTATATTTAGTTTGGTGTTTGCAAGTTTTATGTGTTCATTATCTTGATTTTTAATATTTATTTTTGAATTATAATTTTCTTTTAATAGAAATAAATTATATCTCAGTTTCAGTAAATCTATTTTGAATTTTTCAAAAATATCATTGCTTTCATAAATATTTTTTGGAATAGTAAAATGTGGTTCTATATTTTCTAGATTTACATTTGTAAAATCATTTAGGTATTTTCAAAAATAATCTTGAATATGTTTTTTATTTATTAAATTACATACAATATTTTCATTGAAGAATGATAATATTAGCTTTCTTATATCAGTTAAATCAAAATTATTAATATTCTTTATAAAAACTTTTAAATTTATATTAATTTTTGGATAATATAGTGTATCATATTTTGTAATTTTAAGTTTTATATTTATGTTGTTATTAACTTTTATGTTTTTTCAATTATACTTTTTTATAAAATCAAAGAAAACATCAAAATTAGATTCATCTCATTTTATAAAAAAATCATCATATATAATAAAATCTGCAATATTTAAATAATTGTATACATTTCAAGTACAAAAATTTAATTCTTTAGTATTTCAATTACTAAAATTTATATCTTTTCTGAAAATTTCTGAGTCAAATATATTATTTTTTACTATAAAATCTTTATTTTTTATTTCAAAACAATAATCATTTCATTCATAATTTGTATAAAATCAAATATTATCATTGAAGTCTTTGAAAATAAAGAAATTATTATTAATTAAATCAAGTTTTATATCAAAAACATCAAAAGATTTCACAAAAAAATATTGTGATTTTAGATTTTTTAAATTTATAAAACATAATATATAATATGTATCAAAAATTGAATATCAGATAAACGTATCATTAAGATTAATTTTTTCAAATTTTTTATCTGCTTTTCAGTATTTTTTTTGTGTTCAATTAATTCAAATAATTATTTTCTCAAAATATCTATTAATTCAAGGTAATTTTATATTATATAATCATAAAACTCTGTCTTTTGTAATATGTGAGTGTATTATATCCATACTTTTTCTATGTTAGCTTTAATAAAAGGTTTTTGTCAAATATAATCTTGTTTTTTTAATTTTTTGGATTGTAAGTATTTAAACCTATATCAATATATATATTTTTTATATTTAAAATTATTATAAGCATTTTTATATTGTTCTATAAGTAAATCTCTTTTTTTGAAAAATGTTTTTTTTCTTAGATTAATTAGTCAATATCATCATAATCATATTCCTATGAAATCTGATAAAAGAAATAAGAATAATATAGCTTCTTCTCATACTAAAGGTAATAATAAAAATGGAGAATTAAAAAATATTCAAAAACTTGAAATTGAAAATCAAGTTTTTATAGATTTATCAACTATTTTTCAAATATTAACTAAGGAATTAGAAGATAAAAAATCATTTTCTAAATTATTTTTAAATATTCATCTATATTCTGAATTTTTTGATAAACTATCAGGAAGTCAAAAATTAACTATTTTAAATATTATTTTTTCTCAATCGTAATATGTAAAAGGATATTCTAATACATATTTTTGTGTAGTTACTACACTAAATATTTTTGAAATGTCTAAGATAAATTTTTTAACCATTAGTTCATTTTTATAATTAGAAATCAATTTAAAATTTCAATTATTTCAATTAACCAATTTATATGAAAAATCATTTGAAAGTTCTCAGGTTGTTTTCATAGTTTTAATTATATTTGTCAAGAAATCATTTAGAAATTTTTTAATTAATTCTCTATAAAAAGAATTTTTTATTAAATCTGATACTTTGTTTTCTCATTTTAACATTTTAAAAAAAGAAAAACTATTTCAGATTCAAAAATTTACAAAAGGGATAAATCTTCATAATTCTGTAATTTCTAAATCAAGTCAAAATACTTCTTTATTTTCATAATTTCATCAAATTTTCCATAATTTGTAATAATAATCTCTCAAACTAGATCTTTTTAGCATATTTTCATTAATTTGCTTATAATTTGAGAAATGTTCTTCAATATTTGGATATATATGGTTTATTCATCTAATAATCAATCATGTATCATCAACTCAATAAAATTTTTCATGTTTTCTTTTGAGTCTATAAAAATCAACATCTTTTGTATATCATGGATAATATGTAACTATATCATAAATATTTGCTACTTTTTTCTCATTTGTTTTATCTCTTCTAATTGCTCTACCTCTTACTTGATTTACACTCATATAAGCTATAATTCAAGTTAAGTCTATAAGGGTATTTAACTTAGGACAGTCCCATCATTCTCCAAGTATTCATCTAGTTCAAATTAATAGATTTGTTTTTCATTCTTCTAAATTTCTTGTAACTTCTAATATATTTGTATCTAATTCTTCTAATTCTCATTTGGAAGATAATTTCCAAATACCTTGTCATGAAACTAATATTGGATTTAATGATTTATATTTAGTTAAATTTTTTAATATATATTTACAATTAATAATTCATTCTTTATCTTCTAGAAAATCAGTGATTATTGCACATTTTAATTTTTTTCAAAGATTTACAATCTCTTTATCTAAAATAACTTTTATTCAATTAATTTTTGATTTTGAATATACAAGCATATTTTCAATTTGAGTTCTAAATTTATAAAAGTTATTAGATCTCCGAATGTATCATAATTTGTAGAATAGTTTTTTTGTTTTTTCTATGAATATAATATTGTTTTTTGCTACTTTTCTTGTTTCTAAATGTGTTAAATATTTTCATACAGTTTTTGCTATATCTTCAAGAGATATTTCTTTGTCAATATTTTCATCAAAATAGTATTCACTTATATTAATTTCACTATAATTTTTTAAAAATTTAAGATAATTAATAAGTTTGATATATGATTTTTTTATCATTGTATCATAATTTTTCTTTACATGAGTAAATATGTATTTGCATATTTTTTCTTTATTTTTTGATAAAAATAAATCTAACTCTATATTTGTTTTTTTCAAAACTTCTTTTAGATCATTTCATGGTTCTACAAAATACACTAAATCACTCCATGGAGCTAATCTAGCTGATTTTACAATTGCTGGAGTTGGGATATAATAATCAACTTCTCATAATAATTTTGTATAGTCCTCATCAAGAGTAAAGAAGTCTATATCATCGTAAGGAGGAGTCGCTGTTAATCAGATTATAATAGGAAAAGTTGATAATTTTTTATATTTATTTTCGTTTGTTAATTTTAATACTTTTGCAATAAAGCTATTATTTTCTTCAGTATTTTTAGAAAAATTTTCCTTTTCTTTTCATAATCATTCCCATAAATAATATACTACTTTTGACCACCAGCTGGTAAGATGATGAGCTTCATCTACTGTTATTGATTGTATATTTGAATCTTTTAACTGATTAAAATATTCAAGTACTTTTGCTGATAATATTTTTGATACTAAATCTTGGTTTGATTTTTTTAGTTTCTTTTTGTATTTAGAGATTTGTGTTTCATATTTTTCAAGGTCTATATCTTTTAATACATCTATATATTCATCAAATTCTTTCCTATTTTTGAATTCTGATTTTTTGTCTAAATACCAAGTATTTAGTAATTTTTCTAGAATTAAATCATTATCGTTGTTTGAATGTGTAAGTGATTGGTAAGTTAGAATATTAATCTTTTTTATTTCATTTGTATTTGTTGAAACTATTTTATCAATATTTTCTCATTCTTCTAAGAAAAATTTTTCTATTTTATCTTTCCATTGGTATTGTAGGGTGATGTTTGGAACAAGTATAAGATGATTTCAATCTATTCTGGAAATCATTTCAAGTCATACGATTGTTTTTCAAGATCATGGAGGAGCTACGATGTGAATTTTTTTATCTCATAGTTCAAGCTCTTTTTCAAATGTTTTTAGTATGTCTTTTTGGTAGTGGTAAAGAGAATATTTAAATTGCATAGGTTTGCAGGTTATTTTTTTATTGTTGTATTTTATTGATTTTTTTGGGGATGGCAAATTTTAACTCCTTTCTCTAGTACCTCGTGGTGTTACACTTGAGCTTAGTTTCAGAAATTGAATGTAAGACATTATTAGGATTAGAAAAACAAAGACAGCTCATATATGATATTTTTGTATTTTAAATGTTTAAAAGAGGACTAGAAATAGTTCTTTTTTGGCTTTTAATTATCGTTTTCTTTTAATAATACTTTGTTTATATCTATAGCTCTAATTGTGTAATTTTATCTGAAGGTACCAAAACAATGTCTATAGCAATTTGGTTCATAAAGCTTATTTTAAAATTATATTTGAATAGATTTTATGTAAAAAAGCTAAAAATCAAAAAGATAGGTAACTACATCAAGTGTATTTATAAAAATATAGCATAATATTTATCAATATTGAT
>CAZJHB010000117.1:0-4453 GCA_964545685.1 uncultured Candidatus Peribacteria bacterium
TCAGTATAAACATACCAAGATTTTTTTCACTTTGTTAATTTATATAAAGGTGGTTGAGCAATATATAAATAACCTTGCTCAATAATATCTCTCAAATATCTAAAGAAAAAAGTCAAAAGTAAAGTTCTAATATGCGAACCATCAACATCTGCATCCGTCATTATTATTATTCTATGATATCTAAGTTTTGATACATCAAATGTTTCACCTATAGAAGTACCAAAAGCAATAATCATATTTTTTATTTCTTGATTTGCAAAAATTTTATCTATTCTAGCTTGTTCTGTATTAAGAATTTTACCTTTCAAAGGAAGTATTGCTTGTGTTTCTCTATCTCTACCTTGTTTAGCTGAACCTCAGGCAGAGTCTCCTTCGACTATATATATTTCTGAAATACTAGGATCTTTTGAAGAACAATCTGATAATTTACCTGGAAGAGTTAATCATTCTAATGCTCATTTTCTTATAACTGTATCTCTTGCAGCACGTGCTGCTAATCTAGCTTTTGCTGCTAAAAATACTTTTTCTATAATAGCTTTTGCTGATTTTGGATCTTCTTCCAAAAATTCCATAAATTTTTCAGAAAATACTCAATCTACAGCTCATCTAGCTTCTGAATTTCAAAGTTTTGATTTTGTTTGTCATTCAAATTGAGGATCAATAACCTTTACAGAAATAACACAAGTTAATCATTCTATTACATCTTCATTTGTAAGATTTTGATCTTTTTCCTTTAATATATCCTTTGCTCTTGCATATTTATTTATAGTTCTTGTTAATGCTGTTCTAAATCAAACCATATGAGTTCATCATTCAGGAGTATGAATATTATTAACAAAAGAAATTATATTATTAGAATATTCTTTATTATATTGTAAAGAAATTTCAACTAATATATCATTTTTTTCTTTTTCAGTATAAAAAACATCTCAAAGAGTATCTTCTTTTTTATTTAAAAAATGTACATAAGATTTGATACCTCATTCAAAATAATATTTATATCTTTCTCATGACCTTTCATCAATTAAAAATAATTTTATTCATTTTGTAAGATAAGCTTGTTGTCTTAATCTATTTTTTATAATTTTATAATCAAAATTAGTAGTTACTTTAAAAATAGAAGAATCTGGATAAAATTTAATTATAGTTCATGTTTTTTTAGTATCTCAAATAACTTTTATATCACCATCTGATTTACCTAATGAAAAAGTTTGATAATGTATTTTTCCATCTCTGTGAACCCATGCTTCCAACTTTGTAGAAAGTGCATTTACTACTGAAGATCATACTCAATGTAATCAACCTGATACTTTATATCATCATCAACCAAATTTACCTCAAGCATGAAGCACAGTTAATATTGTTTCAAGAGTTGATTTTCAAGTTTTTGCATGTTTTTCAACAGGAATTCATCTACCATTATCCTCAACCATACATGATCAATCTTCTCAAATAGTTACAACAATATTGTCACAATAACCCGCCATAGCTTCATCTATAGCATTATCTACTATTTCCCAAACTAGATGATGTAAACCTCTCTCATCTGTTGATCATATATACATTCAAGGTCTTTTTCTAACAGGTTCTAGTCACTCTAAAACTTGTATACTATCAGCTCAATAATTTTGTTCAGCCATAAAAATATTAATTTTAAATATTAAAAATATATTAAATATAATAATTAATTTCTTAAAAAAATCAAGAATTCCTTTTATATAGACGAAAGTTTTTTTAAAAGCTCTTAAAATGTAAAATTTTATCAAAAAAAGTAATATTTATTAAAAAATATTATTTTTTTATTATTTTTGATAGACGAGAAAAAATTTAAAAACTCTTAAATCGCAAAATTTTAAGTTTTATAAGTTATAAATAAAATAATTAAATATTTAATCAAAAAAATTTTCCAATTTTTTCATATTTAAAATTTTTCATTCATAGTTATATTCTAAATTATTATTATTTATATTAATAAAAATTCTATTATTAATAATCTTAATTCTAGAAATACTATTTTTATTTATTTTAAAAGATAAATATTGATAATTAATTATATAATACTCTGCAAATTTTGTTATTATTAATTGATTATTTATTTTGGAATTTAATATTATTTGATCCACAATAAATTTTTCTGGATATATTTTTGACATAATAAAAAGGTAATGAAAATAAAATCATTACCAAAAAGGTGCTTTGACAAACAAATAAGGGCAACTTAGATTGCTCTTAATGTTCGCCAAAACACTCAATCACCTGTAATAAAACAAGAAAAGGGAAAGCAACTAAGTTGCCCTTAACTGGCTTTATTACAAATGATTACAATGAGTATTTTGGCTAGTCAAATATAAGAATTATTGTAAATAATGCAAGTATTTTTTTTATTTTTCTAAACACCATTCAATTATATTTTTTCTCTTTACTCCACCATAATCTCAAGTAAAAAAATCATCCATACTCAAAACTGTTTTTGGATAATTATCATTTATTTTTTCAAAAACTCAAAATTCTCTTTTTATTGTTGACTCAGAAGCTAACAAATAAGTTACTTGAAAATATTCTAATTTTCAATCTTTTCTAGCTATAAAATCTACTTCTAAATTATCTACTTTTCAAATATTAACATCATATCATCTCACTATAAGTTCTAAATAAACAATGTTTTCTAAATATTGTCAAATATCAGCTTCTCTATAACCAAGCAAATAATTTTTAAATCATAAATCTTGTAAATAATATTTTTCATATAGTTCTAATAATCTTTTTCATTTCAAATCAAATCTTTTTACTTTATTTAATAAAAAAGTTCTTTCAAAATATGATAAATATTCTCTAATAGTATCTAAACTTAAATTAATTCTTTCTTTTTTTAAATAGTCTGAAATATTTTTACTACTTATTATATTTCAAATATTATCACCTAAAAATTTAAAAACATCTAATAATAAAGCTGAATTTCTAATATTATATCTTGATACAACATCTTTAAATAATATAGAATTAAATACTCAAGAAATATAAGAATAAATAATTTCATCTGAAAATTCCATTTTATGAATTGCAGGTAATCAACCATATTTTATATAATTTTTAAATTCATCTTTCAAAATAAATCTTTTTTCTTCACCCCCCCCCATTCTATTTCATTTTCAATCTCAATTTCAAGCTCAACTTAATTCTCATAATCAATATCAAAATAAATCTCATATCATAGGATTTTTAGATAATTTTCTAAATTGTAAAAATTCTTTAAAACTTAAAGGATAAATATGAAATTCTATATATCTTCAAGTCAAAAAAGTTGATAACTCACTTGACAATAAATTTGAATTTGATCATGTTATATAAATATCAAAATTTTTATTTTTTACATAATTCCTAATTGTTTTTTCCCAATTTTCAATATCTTGTATTTCATCAATAAGTAAATATATTTTTCCATTAATATTTTTTATTTTATCTTCAATATAATTATATAAATCCAAATAAGTTTTTATAAAATCATAATTTAATTCTTCTTTATCAATATAAATAATATTAACATTATTAACTTTTTTTTCTTCAAGCAAATAATTTATTATTTGTTTCATAAAATAAGTTTTTCAAGATCTTCTAATTCAAGTAATAATCTTTACAAACTCAACATCAACATATTTAATTATTTTATCAAGATAATATTTTCTTTTAATCATAAATAAATAATATTAATTAATAATAATACTATTATACTCGTTTTATTTTAAAAAACAAATAAAGGAACGAATATATTCATATAATTATTAAAAAATAAAAAAGAAACGAGTATATTTGTTTCTTTTTTATTAAATTAGTTGATTTTCTAAAAAACTATAATAATTATTTTTTGTTAATATAATATGATCTATCAACTTTATTCATATTATTTCTCAAGCTTTTTGTATTTTTGATGTAATTTCTATATCTTCTTTACTTGGTTTAATTGTATTTGAAGGATGATTATGAGCAATTATTATACTATTTGCCCTATCTTCTATTGCTCAAACAAAAACTTCTCTAGGATGAACAAGACTCTGATTTAACAGTCATATAGTTATAACTCTAAGATTTATAAGCCTATTAGCTCAATCAAGAGTCATACATAAAAAATATTCTTGTTTTTTATTTCTATATTCTTTTAATTCTAATAATACCGATTCTACTCAAGAAATAATTACATCATCTCTAAAAAAATATCTATGAGCTAATTCAAAAGCACTAATTATTGAAATAGCCTTTATTTTTCAAATTCATTTTATTTTAAGTAAATCATCTACAGAAATATTTTCTTTTTGTTTTTCTATTTGTCTATGTACTTTTTTTGATAAACTAAATACATTAATTCATTTTATTCAAGTTCACAATATAGTAGCAACAAGTTCCCATCACTCAAGATTTTTAGCTCAATATTTTAATAATTTTTCTCTTGGTTTCATAT
>CAZJHB010000118.1:0-2094 GCA_964545685.1 uncultured Candidatus Peribacteria bacterium
AATTTGACTAAATATATTTTTTTAATATAATTTGCGCGCAAAGAACTTTGTTTCTTGTACAACTTAGCCCCAAATATAGTTGTTTACAAAAAAAATTTATACTTAAAATAATATAAAAATATGCCTATAATTCAATCTGCTAAGAAACAATTAAGACAAAACAGCAAAAGAAAAGCTAGAAATGATTTTTTTAGAGCTAATTATAGAGAATTAAGAAAAGAATTCGAAAAAGCAATAAAAGAAAAAGATTTGGCTTCAGCTAAAGCAGTTTTTGAAAATAAGAAAGATAAAGATGGTAAAAATATCAAAGCATGATTACAAGCTACTATTGATAAATTATCAAAAAAGAATATAATACATAAAAATAACGCTTCTAGAAAAAAAGCTAGATTTGTTAAAATGATGAAAACTTTATCTTAATTCTTAATAAACTGGAGTGAAAGAAAAGAAAAGAATACTAAATGAACATATAAGAGCAAGTAAGGTTCAAGTTGTTACTGATGACTGAAATAATTTATGAGAAATGTCTTTATATGATGCAAAAACTAAAGCTAGAGAATTGAACTTAGACTTGATGGAAATATCTAAAAAATGAGATATAACAATAGTTAAAATGCTTGATTATTGAAAGTTTTTGTATAAACAAAAAAAACAAGACCAAAAGAATAAGCAAAAATCAAAAGCTCCTGATTTAAAAACAATAAGAATTACTTTTAAAATTTGAGATCATGATTTAGCAATAAGAAAAAAACAAGCAGAAAAATTTTGCGAAGTATGACACCCTCTGAAAGTAACATTAATGTTAAGATGAAGAGAGAATTGTTATTGAGACTTAGCAATGGATAAAATTAAATGATTTGTTGATAGTTTAGAAGATATTTATAAATTAGATTGAACAATAAAAAGGAGTTGAAATACTTTTTCTGCAATATTAAAACCCAAAAAATAATCCTAATAATATAAGGATTTCTATTATTAAATAATAATAAAACTATGAGTTTAAAAACAAGAAGTTGAGTTAAAAAAAGAGTAAAAGTTACTGCAAAAGGTAAATTTAAATTACAAAAAGCTTGGAAAAGACACTTATTAAGTGATAAAAGTAAAAAAGCTAAAGGTAGAAATAAATATGGTTTAGTTGTTTCTTCTACTGAAACTAAAAAAATAGCAAGACAATTACCATATAGTTAATGAATAAATAATAATGAAAAATGAATAATATAATTTGAAATTCAATAATTATTCATTATTCATCATTCATTATTCATTACCCACTATTAATTATTAATTAAAAAAAGATGGTTAGAGTAAAAAGAGGTCTTATGACTAAAAAAAGACATAAAAAATTACTAAATGCAACTAAAGGTTATAGATTATTAAACTCTAGAGTATTTTCTAGAGCTAAAAATGCTTGGATGAAAGCTTGATTAAATGCTTTTATTGGTAGAAAAAGAAAAAAAAGAGAATTCAGAAAATTATGGACAGTTAGAATTAATATAGCTGCTAGATTAAATGGTACAACTTATTCTAAATTAATTAATAAGTTATATCTAAAAAAAGTAAAATTAGATAGAAAAGCATTATCAAACCTAGCGATTTCAAATCCAAAGGTATTTAGCAATGTTGTTACATTTGTAAAATAAGAATTAGTTTATACTAATTCTTTTTTTTGACTTAATATATTTTATTTTTTTATTTTTATTATTATGAACAAACAAAGTTATACTAATGAACCTAATTATCTAAGAAATTGTTATATGCGTGATACATATGAGTGAGATTTTTATCTTGATTGAAGAAAAAATATAGTTTGATTAAAATCTAAAGATATTAATTGATGAGAATTAATATGAGAACAAACAATCAAAAAAGTTACTATGTGAGTTTGAAATATTGTAAAATGAATTGTTGAAGAAAAAGATTATGAAAGTTTAGACTTATTCTTTGAAGAAATCACTTCTGTATATTTGAGGAGAATTTTTCAAGCATTATCTAGTGGTAAAAAAGTAGAAAAAGCTGCATAAAAAACACTCCCCTACTTAAAAATCCATAAGTTAAATAATTTATGGATTTTTAAAATAGTTTCTTAATAAAATG
>CAZJHB010000118.1:2194-4399 GCA_964545685.1 uncultured Candidatus Peribacteria bacterium
TTTTTCAGACTTTCCTTAATCCTTAAAAAAATTTAAATAATCATTCATATTTTCATAAGTTTGCCATAAAAAATATTTATAAAAATCTTCAAACGTTTTATTTTCTCATAAACTTCTAATATATTCTAATCTAGTAACTACAGGAAAAATTATAGGTAAATATCAATTTTTAACAAGATACAAATTCATTAAAAATCTTGCTATTCTTCAATTTCAATCAACAAAAGGATGTATTTTAACAAAATCATAATGAATTTTTGCAACTTTTTTTAAAGTATCTTCTTTATTAGTATTAGAAAAATCAATAAAATCTTCCATTAATTTAGGTATTTGTTTACTAGTTGGTAATTTTTCATTTGTTCAAGAAATATAAACTTGAATATCTCTATATTTTCATAAATTACTTTTTTCTATTCACTCTAAAAGTTTATTATGTAAATCTAAAATAAAACTTTTATCTAAAACAAAATTTTTATCAAAAAATTTCCAAATAGTATCTGTTAACATTGCTAAATTTTGCGTTTCTTTAAGTTCTCTTATTGTCTTTCATCAAACTGTTATTCAATCTTCAACAAGTACCTTAACTTCTTCTTGTGTAAAACTATTTCACTCTATAGCATTTGAATGAGTAGTAAAACTTATTTTAAACCAATTTTGTAAATTTTTTAATTGTACAGAAGAAAAAGGTTTATAAGAATCTATTTGTGATTTTATCTTAATTATCTTTTTCTCATATCATTTAATATCTATATGATTCATATTTTTTATTGTTTTTATAATAAAACTATTATTAGTTTACATATTTAAAGTAAAAAGTAAATTTAAATTTTACTTTTTTATTTTTTTGTATATAATCGCGTAGCCTGTAAAGGAAGAGTGTTATATAAATTAGAACATTCGTTACTACCTTTTATTTTTTAAATATATATACTATGCCAAAAAGAGGTAAAAAATATAAAAAAGCTGTAGAGCTTTTAAATCAAGAAATGGCTTACAAAATTGATGAAGCTGTTGAATTACTTGAAAAAACAAATACTGTTAAATTTGATCCTACGATTGAAATTCATTTCAATTTAAACATAGATCCAAAACATGCAGACCAAATGGTTAGATCAACTATTACTTTACCAAATGGATCAGGTAAAACTGCAAAAGTATGTGCATTTACAGATGAAAATGCTGAAGAAGTAAAAAAAGCTGGTGCTGATACTGTTTGAGGAGAAGAATTAATTGATGATATATCTAAAGGAAATGTTGCTTTAAACTTTGATGTTTGTATAGCTACTCCTTCAATGATGAGACATTTAGGTAAAATAGCTAGAGTATTAGGTCCAAAAGGTCTTATGCCTAACCCTAAAGCTGGTACTGTTGGTCCAGATTTAGTAGCTATAGCTAAAGAAATCTCTGCTTGAAAATTTGAATTCAAAAATGATAAACAAGGTAATGTTCACTCTATCTTAGGTAAATTATCTTTTGGTAAAGATAAATTAAAAGCTAATTTAGAACATTTCTTAAAAGTTATAGAAGATGTTAAACCTACTTGAGCTAAAGGTAAATATATAAATGCTATATTTATTTGTAATGCTATGGGACCTTCTATAAAATTAGATCTTACTAAAGATGAAGAAAAATAATATAGTTAAAATAAAAAAATAAACTCTTATATATAAGAGTTTATTTTTTTGTGTTATTCAACTTTTAAATTACATTTCATCTTCCCCTTCCTTATTAAGGAGAGCTAGTCCCGATTTAGCGGGAGGGTTAGGGGATGGTGGCTTACTTGATACGAGTGGTAAGGACTTATTTCCTTACCAACTTATCCAAAGTATTAATTTTAAGAAGAGTATTAAAACCTTTTTGAAGTCATCTCATTAATCTTACTGTAGAACAATTAAACCTATTATCACAAGCTACTCATTTTGTACAATCTCTAATTGATAATTCTTCACCAGAATAAAATAAAATATCATATACTGAAATTTCATTTAATTTTTTTCAAATTTTAACTCATCAATTTCTTCATTTAATTGTTATTAATATTCCTCCTTTTTCTAAACCAGCAATAATTCTTCTAAGCATTCAAATAGATATTTTTAATTCTTTTGAAATATCAGCAACTTTCAATAAGCAATCTTTTTTAGCTATATAAATTACTGCTTTTAAAGCATAAGATCATTGTTTTGATAATTTTATCATAATTTAATC
>CAZJHB010000119.1:0-446 GCA_964545685.1 uncultured Candidatus Peribacteria bacterium
GACTTTTGAAGATCCTGAAGATAGAACTATTTTTAGTTTATTAAGATTAAGATTAACATTAATAAATAAAGAAATAAATAAAGTATTACCTGTATTAAAATGATGTGCTTTAATTAGAGAAGTACATACTTTTTGAGATCAATTAAATATAGGAGAAAAAGGTAATAACTTTGGACAACATTTAGGTTTTTGAAAGAAATTAATGGAAAACGCTGAAAATATAGCTAGAAAAAATTGATATAATAAAATAGCTGTAATTGCTTGAATTTGAGTAAGGAAATATTATGAAAAAATATGATATATTCTAGAAGGAGAGTATATGGGAAAAAATTTATAAAGCCATCAAGGAAGAACACCCTTACCAACTTATTTACCGAATAAAAACCAATTCTGGGCTGTATAAATGGATTCTGGAACAGGGAGAAGCGGTTTTTTCTGAAGATGGC
>CAZJHB010000119.1:456-4377 GCA_964545685.1 uncultured Candidatus Peribacteria bacterium
GAGTATATGGTAAAAAATTTATAATTATAAAAAGTACATTATATAATAATGTACTTTTTATAATTAAATATTAATGTTCCCTTTCTGAAGAACCAAATATTTTATATCCATCTATTACATAAAAATCTGTTATACAAATATTTCATGTTCATATTATTTCATTAAACTTATCCTTAAAGTTCTGAATTAATGTATTAATTTTTTCTTCATCAATAATTCACTCGTTATGAAAACATGAATCTAAATATCAAATACATTCTTTTCATGTGCAATCATAAGCAGCACAAGTAATAAAAAAAGTTTGTCATTTTCAATTTACATCATTCAAACTTCACATATTTATATAATTAAATTTTAATTAATAATTTGTTTATCTTTAATTTTACAAATTACAGTATCTCAAATTTCTGCTGTATTATTTTCTAAAAGAATTTCAAAAACTTTTTTAGAAACAAAATCAATATTATTAATATAATCTTTATGAATATTAATTTCAATTTCTCATCTACCTTTCACCATACCTAATTCATCTTTTAATGCAAATAAGATATTACATTTTATTTCATGAAAAAAACTATCAAAAAAATCTATTCATTCATATCAATTAACAACTTTAACTAATTTTTCCGATTTATTTTCATTAATTTTATTAAAATTTTTAATACCCATAATTTTATAAAAACTTGATATAATTAAACTTATAAATAAATTACCATATAATAGAAATAATTTATTTATTAAATAATAAAATATTTCTTTAATTTGTCAAGAAAATATTTTTTAATAATATTTTTTAATAATTTATATAAATAATATATTATAAAACAAAGAAATTATGATAAAAATTATTTATAATCTTCAAAAATATTTACTTATTGTATTATTTTTTTGTTTACCATTAATTAATTCTCATTTATTTAATCTAATTTGAATTGACTGGTGATTTTATGTTAATTGAAATTATGAATTTACAAAAGTAATATTTTTTAATATTTTTTCATGAATTATTTTTTGATTATTTTTTATTCAAAACTTAATTAATAAGAATAAAATAAAAATTCCAAAAATATTATTTCCAATATTATTAATAATATTATTATCAACTTTTTTTTCAGATTTTTTCTACACTTCCCTTTTATGAAATAATTCAAAATCTCATAGCTTATTAATGTTTTTAAATTTAATTTGAATTTTTGTAATTTTAATTAATCAAACAAAATCTTTTCAACAAAAACTCATAAAAACAACTTTAATATCAAGTATTTTTGTAATAATAATTTGAATAAAAGAATACTTTTTCCCTACTTTTGAATATTGAAATTTATCAACTAGGGCATTCTCAACTTTTTGACATCCTAATTATTTAGCTTTATATATATTAATATTATTACCTTTAATTAAAATTAAAAATTATCTTTGATTATCCTTTATTTGATTATTATTTTTTTTACTTATTTTAACTAAATCAGTTTGGTGAATATTAATATGAATAATATATTTAATAACTTTAATTAAAAATAAAAAATTCAAATATTATCTATTTTTTATATTAATATCTGTTTCAATATTATTGATATATAATTTTTGATTAATTACAAAGCTTCATTCTTTTTTATCGAGATTCTTTATTTGGGAAACGACTTTGAAAATTATTTTTTCAGATATCAAAAATATATTTATTTGAAATTGACTTTGAACATTAAAATATGTTTTTGATTGATTTAAGTCACCTTATTTATATATTTTTGAAAATTTTTGATATACAGCAGATAGACCTCATAATTTAATATTATACATTTTTTACAGTTTTTGAATTTTTTGAATTTATATTTTATTTAAAATCTTTTATAATATCTCAAAATCATATAAATATTCAAAAAATAAAAACCAATTTTATTTTCACTCTATATTTTTATTTTTAATATTTACAATATTTAATTTTTCTTCTATTAGTCATTATTTAATAATAATACTAATTTGAAGTATTATTTATAATTCTTCTAATAAGAACATAAAGTTTTGTCAAAAAAATATAGCCAATTTTCTAATACTTATATTAAGTATATTTTGATTTTTCTGAATTTACTTTAGTATTAATTATTATATACAAGAATATAATATAAAACAAAACTCAAATTATAAATCTAATTTTTACTTATATGAAAAAATCAAATTAGAAGATTATGAAAAAAATCTTTTTTGAAATAATTTTGTAAGTATACAAAATATGTGTGAATGATTAATTAGTTATTCTGATTCAGTTGAAAATTATTTTTATTGTTGAAATTTATTATGGAATATGGATGAAGAATTAGCTAAAAAATATTATAATAAATGATTAACTAAACTTCCTGATTTACGGAACCAAGATTCAAATTATAATAAACAATTCTTAATTAAGAATTATGTTGATCAAATAAGATTTTTTTCAGATAAATATAGTAATTTAAAAGAAATAATAGAAAGAGTAAAAAAAAATTAAAAGACTAAAATTATTATCATATAATTTTTATTTGACATTTTTTTTAAAGATTATACTATTCATAAATAATACTAATTAAAAAAATAAAGATGTTAATAAATAATGTTATAAAACCAAAAGATACAACATTAAATGATAAATTAAATAAATTACACAATTTAGAAGAAATAATAAAAAATAAATTAAATTGAAACTGGTTAGATGAAAATTGAGAATTAATTGAAGAAATAAGAATTTTCAATACTTAT
This sequence comes from uncultured Candidatus Peribacteria bacterium, assembly GCA_964545685.1. GTDB lineage: Bacteria > Patescibacteriota > Gracilibacteria > BD1-5 > UBA6164 > CAZJHB01. The sequence continues at coordinate 3,187 of CAZJHB010000119.1, forward strand.
ATAAGAGTTTTATTGACTTTAAATAATGAAAATTTGTTAGAAGAAATAGAAAATTTTGTAGAAGAAAAAGATAAAGAAAAAATACTAGATTTTTTAAATAATTTAAAAATAATTTATGAACATAATCGTAAAAATGCAAAGATTAAATGAATACAAAAAGCAATAGATAATTTAGTTAATAAATAATTTGCATAAAATAAGAAAAATTATATAATAAATTCGTAAAAAAACACTTGAGTTAGCTATCAACTAACAATGTTGGAGGAAGAACTTTCTATAATATTAGAAATATTAGACCCTCTCGGAGTTAAAAATCTTCGTTAACAAAATTAAATTAAGAACAACTTTAGGTGGTAACTTCCCGCTTCATACAAGGTTACGCGGGACCGAAAGTACATTTTTTTGTGCTTTTTTTATTTTATAAAAATATATTAATATATTTATGTTGAAAAAAATTGAAAAAATTCTTGAATTATCGGAAAAAAGAGTAAATTTTCTTCATAATCACGACCAATCTTGATTTTACAAATGATTTAAAATATTGAGAATAATTTCATGAGAAAAATAATATTAATATGATGAGCTCCCACCACATGAAAAACTACATTAGCAAAAAATTTAAGTAAAATACTTTCTATTCCATGGATTTCAACTGATAAAATAAGAGCTATTTTAAAAATCTATGCTAACAAAGAAAAAAAACAAAAATTATTTCTTCCAAAATGATATGAAACAGCAAAAAAATTCTTAGAATATTTTTCTGCTCAAGAAATAAGTGATATGGAATTTAAACAAGCTGAAGAAGTTTGGCCTTGAATCGAAGCATTTTTATATGATAATTATGGTTATTGAGAATGAATAATAATTGAATGAGTATGAATAGTACCAGAATTAATAAATAAACATACATTTTACAATAAAGATGTATTTCCTATTTTTATATATGATGACAACAAAGAAAGAACAAGAAAAGTAATATTTGAAAGATGATTATTTGAAGATGCTAAAAATTATCCTGATGATTTAAAAGAAAAAGAAATAGAATGGGTTGAGATATTTACAGATAGAATAAAGAAACAATGTAACGAATATAATTTGAAGTGCATGGAATTTAATAAAAATGATAATGATACAAAGAAAATATTAGATGAAATTGAGAAATATTTTAAAATAGAATAGAAAAAATATTAT
>CAZJHB010000120.1:0-4351 GCA_964545685.1 uncultured Candidatus Peribacteria bacterium
TTGTTTGTTTGAAAATCTAGCAAATCCTTATAAAATTTTGGGGAAACTATAAATTATTACAATTTTATATTGTATATTATAAATATTTTTATATAATATTATTAAAATAATATGACATTTAAAAAAAATATAAATAATATGACATTTAAAAAAAATATAAATAATATGACTTTAAAACAAAATATTATTATATCATCCTTATTGTGATTTATAATACCTTTTTTATGGGTAATAATATTTAATTTTATAACACATCCAAAATTTTTTAATATAAATCTTACTATAGAAATTGGAAATATTAAAATATTACACGAGGATATTATTTTACTTTTTTTTCCTGTTGTACTTGTACTAGTAATTCAATATTATGTATTTTTTAAATTTAGTAATAATTTATTAAAAATTAAAATAAAAAATTTTTTTATTTCTATATCTTGTTATTTATTAGTTGCAATTTTATTTTGATTTATGTATTTAATGTTTTTTCTAATGATTTTTTATAAAAATCTTCCATAAATTTTTTTAAGTTGACTTATATATTTAAAAACTCAGAAAAAAATATATTCTAATTTTTTGAATTAAAAAATTATTGTTTTTTTTTTATTTTCTTATAAACTCTTTTAAATAAAAAATAAATAATAATAAAGTATTAAAATTTTATGTATAAAAAAATAGCATCTAATACAATTTCGCAAATATTAACAAAAGCATTAACAGCAATAATTTCAATATTTCTAATTAGTTTATTGACTAATTTTTTGACTGTTGAGATGTATTGATTATATAATAAGATTTATAATTATACTTGAATTTTTGTTTTTTTGGCTGATTTATGACTATATGCTATTACAATCAGGGAAATAACTACACATAAAGAAAATACTGCAAAAATAGTATGAAATGTAATGACTTTAAGATTTATTTTATGATTGTGAATTTTGTTATTTTCAATAATTATAGCTTATTTTTTACCTTGATATAATTCTCCTTTAGTACTTCTTTGTATTTTTATATCATCAATTTTTACCATTATTCAACTCTTAAATTCATCAATTATGGCCTTGATGCAAGCAGAAATGAAAATAGAATTTTCACTTATCTCAACGGTATTAGGCAAGTTGCTTAATATTTGACTTATATCACTTATAATATATTTTGTTTTTTGAATTTGATATTACAATTGAGTAACAAATATAAATATAACTGATAATATTCCTTTTCTATTTATTTTTATAATTTCTACTATTTGAATTTTTGCTAATACTTTTTTGAATTATTTCTATGCTAGAAAAATTGTTAAATTTTGATTTGATTTTGATTGGGAATATATAAAACATCTTTTCAAAATATCTCTACCTTATTGAATAGCATTATTTTTATCAATTATTTATTTTAAAGTAGATGTAATATTATTATCACTTCTTGAATGACCTTGAGATTGAGATTTAAGTATTGCACTTTATAGTTTACCAATGAAAATTGTTGAAGTAATTATGGTTGTATGAGGTTTTTATATGACTTCTATGCTTCCATCTTTGACAAAAGCTTTTAAGGAAGAAGATAAAACAAGCTTAAATCATTTAATAGGAGTATCATTTAAGGTATTATTTGCTTTTTCAATTTTTATTTTTTCACTTTGAATATTATTTAGAGAATATATAATAGAAATCGTAGCAAATAGAAATTATTTAGAAACAACACATATGTTTAATTCATCAGATGCATTTTTGGTAGTTTTTGCAGTTGTAGTGTTTTATTTTATATCTCTGGTATTTATTTATTCTCTTGTTGCTTCAGAAAATCAAAATAAATTGCTTAAAATTAATATTATTGTTACAATTTTTAATATAATTTGAAATATTATATTGATACCAAAATTTAGTTTTATTTGAGCTTGAATTATCACTCTTTGTAGTCAAATATTACTTTTAGTTTTAGGATTTATTGCTACTAGAAAATTAATTAAATTTCATTTACCATTTAATTTTGCATTAAAAAATATATTATTTTGAATATTTATTTATTTTCTTTGAAATTTTTTAATTACTAATTATTCTTTTGGATTATATATTGATTTTATATTATATTCGGCAATATTAGTTTCAATGTATTTAGTCTTTTTATTTTTTACCTTTAAAAAATTAATATGAGTAGTAAAATAGTACTTTTAGATTCAATTAGATCTATGCAAAATATTTGAGCAATTTTTAGAAATGCTGATGGTGCTTGATTTGATAAGGTTATTTTGACAGGTTATTGTCCAACTCCTCCTAGGTGAGATATAAGTAAAACAGCACTTTGAGCTCAAACTTGGATAGATTGGGAATATTTTAATGATGCTGAAAATGTAGTTAATGAATTAAAAAAAGATTGATATAAAATATATAGTGTTGAATTAACTCCTGATGCAGAAGAATATACAAATTTATTCAAGGAAAAAAACGAAAAAATAGTTCTAATAATGTGAAATGAGATATCTTGAGTTTCAAAAAAATTACTAGACTTATCTGATAAAAAGATTATTATACCAATGAAAGGTAAAAAGGAATCTCTAAATGTTTCTGTAGCCGCTTGAATTGTTATGTACAGTATTAGTTAAAACAATAAAAACTTCTAAACTTAACCTAAATTAACCATGAAAATATTTAAATTATTATTATTACCAATATTATTCATTTTTCATTTTTCATTATTCATTAATGTAGCTTCAGCTACTTCTGTAGAAGATATTTTTACTGATATTGATAGTGATTATAAATATTTATATGAACTTCAGACTCTTTATGATAAGGGAATGATATCTCCAGATGAAGAAGGGAAGTTTAATCCTTATAGTTTGTTAACTAGAGAAGAATTTGTGTGAATAACTTTAGAAGTTGGATGTATTGATTGTATTAGGCCAAATGTTGATTATGAGCTTGTTTTGGATTATAAAACTTCTCCTTTTTATGATGTATCTATTGATAGTGATTATTTTTATTGTATTGCTGATGCTTCTGCTAAGTGATATATACAATGATATAATACTTCTTATACTTGTGATGATTGAACATATTTAGAATGAAAATCACCTTTTTGTTCAAATAATAATATTATACTAGAAGAAGCATTAGCAATTATATTAAGAGTTTCTTGAATACTAACAAATTATCAAGCTGAATTAATAAGGAATGAAATATATAGTTGAATAATAACAGAAAAATTATCTGAAGATGTAAGTCCAAAAAATATAGATGGTTCTGTTTATAGTTTTTATCCTGATTTTAAGAAAGCTCTTGACTATGAAGTTGTTGAATATGATAAAGCAGGAAATAAACAAAATTATTTTTTGGTTGAAATTAATAATTGAAAATTATATCCTAAAAAAAATATAACAAAAGAAGAATTTTTAAAAATGGCTTTTGTTGCTTTAAAAGCAAATAATTGTTTAAAAGAAGCAAAAAACGATTTACCTTCAAATATTAATATTTATCCTTCATCTTGTACTAAAGAGCAAGAAAATTGTTCTTTAAATTCTTTATCAGATAATAATGCATATGATTTTAAAGCAGAATCTTATACAACTTGTAGTTCTTGAATAAGTAATCCTAAATGATATTTATGGACGTTTTATAATAAGAATACTTGAGAAGAAATTGCTCAATATTGAAAATATATTGATGATTTGAAATTAATATCTAATTGAACTCGGAAAATATATTTAAGAGCTATTGATAAATGTGAAAATACTTCACAATCATTTGATACATTAATAATTGGTAAAGATAATTTACTTGTATCAATAGACGCACAACCTTTATATGGCTTGGCTCCTTTCAAAGTAGATTTTGAATGAGTTGTATTTTGAGATAACCCAATAATTTCTTATGAATGGGATTTTTGAGATTGAAGTATTCAATATTGAAAATTTCAAGATTTTATTTTTAAAAATGCTTGAATATATGAAGTTACTTTATTTGTTGAAGATGAAAAGTGAAATACTTGAGATGCTAATGTTTTTATAAATGTTTTAAATAAAGATATTATTAATGAATTAAATTCTACAACAAATAATTTAAATAGTAATAATTGAGGTAATTGAGAAGATTGAGATGATTGAGGTGATTGAGGTGATTGAGAAGATTGAGGTAATTGAGGTAATTGAGATAATTGAGATAATTGAGGTAATTGAGAAGATTGAGGTAATTGAGGTAATTGAGGTGATTGAGATGGTTGAGATAGTTGAGATGATTGAGATAGTTGAGATGATTGAGATGGTTGAGATAGTTGAGATGATTGAGATAGTTGAGATGATTTAGATGATTGAGGTGATTGAGATGATTGAGGTGATTGAGGTGATTGAGGTGATTGA
>CAZJHB010000121.1:0-4325 GCA_964545685.1 uncultured Candidatus Peribacteria bacterium
TCTGTAGTTTTAATTAAAGGATCTCTTGTTACATTACCAATTAATATAACTTTATTAACTGTTCTCATAAAATCTTTTATTTTAAAAAATTAAATTAATCTTCTTTTTTAACAAACATATATCTAAATATAGATTTGTTTAAATTTATAGTTTTTGATAAATCTTTTATTAATTTACCATCCATTTCTAAATCAAATAATACATAGTATCATCTATCTGATTTATTAATTTTATATGCTAGTTTTTTATCTCACCATATATCTTCTTTTTCAACTTTAACAGAATTAGTTTTAAACAACTCTCTTAATTCGTTTAAATTAGACTCTTTATCTTCATCAGATAAACTAGGGTCAATAATTAGCATCATTTCATATTTTGCCATATTTTCCTACGGGTTAGTATCCAATATATAAAATACATTGGAAGGATATAAAAAATAAGCTTTTTTACAAAAAGCAAGCAAAATTTTAACTATTTATATTATAAAGTCAAAAGAAAATCATAATTTTTTTATTTTTTTAATAATTCTTGATATAAAGTCCAAACAATTCAATCTAAATGAAGCATTGGAATATTAAGTTTTTTTGATAAATCTATATAAAATTCATCTATATTTGTATAATTTCATTTATACAATTCAAATACTTGTTTTAATCTTGAATCTATTGGTAAAAAGATTCATTTGGGAAATATTATAAATTCATAAATATTTCTTGCTCAATAAGAAAACATTTTTATAGCAAAAACAATTGTTTTTGCATTTATATTTTGATTCATTACTTTAGATAATTCATCTCTCAAATTTAGCATATTACTATAATAATATTCACTTTTTCAATAAAAATTTAGGACAAAATTATCTAGTTTATTTAATCTTTGTTTTTTTATATTAGTAAATCTTTTATTATATTTAGTCTTATCTAAAAATATTTTCATATTCTCAATTACATTTTCTCTACAAATATTTTGTTTACTAAAATACTCACTAAATTCTTCCCAATATTCTTCACCTTTTCATGATAATTGATAACAAACTAAAGAATTCAAAATAATTAAAGATAAATATAATTCTTTATCTTCTATATTTTCTGACAATCTTTTCAAAGCAATAAATTGCCTATCACTTTCTTCAATTTTGATAGCATTTAATAAATTATATTGTTTCAATTTATTGTATAACTTTTGCATACTAAACAATTACTTTTTATAAAACTTAATTTTTTCAACATATCTAATTTTTTTATTTTTATTTTCAGAAAAATAAATAAATAATCTAAAATTTCAAATAGATAAAATAGATAAATATAACTCATTATCTATAATTTTCTTTCATATTACTTCTTCATAAAAAAATTATTTAGTTTATCATAAATATTATTTCTATATTTAAAAGATAAATCTAAATAATTTTTTTCTATTAAATCATAATTATTAATTCAAGAATCTATAAGTAAATTAATAAATGAATTAAAATAAGAATCTATAAAATCATTTATATTATTAAAAGACTCCATAGTAAAAAAAACTTTATACATAATTTTAATTCATTATTTTTTGTTTTTCTAAAACTTTTTGTGCAAATTTTTTTGCATTTTGCCTTATTATTTTATCTGAAATTACTTTTCATTCTTCCAAAGTATAATATTTTTTTCAATTTTTTTTAATCATATTAAAAAAATTATTTATATATATCCATATTATATACTTTTATAAAATAAGTCAAATTATTTTTGTTCAATTTTATCAACTAAGATTTGCATTTTTTCCTTAAGATTATCAATTTCCAATCTATAATCTACTCATTTTAAAGTTGCTGGTCATCACAAAAAATTATATAAGTAATTTCTTTTAAAATAATTTTTATAACTAAGATCTTTTTCTCAATTTACAAACTTTAACCAAGCATTTCTTCTTTCATTAAAAAAGTCTTCTTTATCAAACAACATACTATTTCTAATATATCAATTTTCAATTCATTCATCTAATCAATATTTATTTAACCAATATTCCACTTTAACAACATTACTTAATATTTCGTAAGAATCATAATTATAACCTAACTCTTTTTTAACTATTTGTAAATTTTCATCTTTAAAATCATAATTGTCAACTACATATTCTAAATTATCAAGAACATATCATTCAATAGTTACTCAAACTATCATTCATACTAAATAAGTATCTCATTCTAAAATTTTATCTCAAAGTTTTTTATATGTTAACAATATTTGTAACGCTTCATCTTCTTTGTCTTTTTCTATATAATCTAAAGCACTAAATAAACTTACTCTTGAAATTGCTGACAATCATTTTAAAGAAGTCATATCTCAATCAATTTCTTCTTTAAAATATTCCATATTAACAATATTTAAAAAATTATTATTAACTATATCAATAGTTTCTTTATATTGATTATAAATATCTAAAGTATTTTCTAAACTTACTTCTTCACAATTTGTTCAATTATTTCATAATAAACATTTATAATTATTAGAAATTTCTGAATCTAAATTTGAAATAATTGAATTATAAGATTCATTTTGAGTATATAATTTTCATAATTGTATCATTCAATTATGTTCTTCATCAACATTAATATCTTGTAATTTTGTTTCAAATTCAGTTTCAGGAATATACTCATTTTTTGGATATTGTATATAATAAGCAAAAAAGAAAACTAAAAATATAGGAAAAAATGCTAAATAGGAATATAAATTAATTTTATTTAATGTTTTTTTACATATTCAATGAATTAGTGTATATAGCAAATATAACCATAATAATAAAACTCAATAGACAGCAACAATAAAATATGTCTGAGTTAATTGATTTGAAAACATAAACCACATAGTATAAATCAAATTAACTACAATAATAACATAAAGAGTAAGTACATATAATAAAATTATATGTATAATATTTAAAACTTTTTTCATAACTACATACTAACATAATAAAATTCAAAACCTAAATCATCCAAAAATTTCTCTATACATTCCATATTTAAAGATATTGTATTATCATTCTGTAAAGGATGAAATCAAACTAAATTACCTTTTAAATCTTCATCAAAAATTACTTTTATGTCTTTCTCTATATTATTTATCAAAGCAAATGGACTAACACTTCATGGTTTTAATCATATTTTTTGCATCATCAAATCTTCATTAACAAAACTCATTTTAGATTCATTAAAAATTTCTCTTATTTTATTAGTATCCACCCTTTTTTTATCTTCCAACACAACCATATAAAAATTACTACCATTTTTATTTCTTATCAAAAGACTTTTAACTCTAAATCAAGGAACATCTATATCTCTACAATCATCACAAGTAAAAACAGGAATATGCTCATAATTTTTATAATCAATATTAAGTCAATCTAAGATTTTAAATATTTTATTTTTCATATTTTTATAATTTAATTATAATTAACATAATTTACTAATAACTTATTATAATGTCACTTAACAAAATAGCAACTATAACATCGTCATTTACTGCGTTTATATTAATGACCATAAAACTAATTGTATGAATATTTAGTGGTTCTATATCTGTATTATCTTCTGCTATTGACTCTTTACTAGATTTATTTGTATCAATTTTTAATTTTGTAGCAGTAAAAAATGCAGAAAAACCTATAGATAAAAAATTTAATTATTGAAGAGGTAAAATTGAAGCACTAGCATCATTATTTGAGTGATTAATAATTACAGGTTCATGATTTTATATATTATATGAATCTATTATAAAATTAATAAATAAAGAAACCGTTTCTTTTTTATGAACATCAATAATTATAATGATTATTTCATTCATAATAACATTTTGTCTTGTTTCATTTTTAAATTATGTTGCAAAAAAAACAAACAATCTTGTAATAAAATCTGATGCACTTCATTATAAAACAGATTTACTAACAAATGGATGAATATTATTAGCACTTGTAATAATAAATTATACATGATTTTACTATATTGATTGAATTATATGAATTATTATATCTATATATATAATTTATTCAGCATATGAACTTATAAAAAATTGATTTTTATTACTTTTAGATATTTCTCTTCCTAAAAAAACTGTTAATAAAATAATTGAAATAATAAACTCAAAAAAAGATGTTTCAAGTTATCATTACTTAAGAACTAGAGAATCATGAAATATAAAATTTGTTGATGCTCATCTTGTTTTTAATGAACAAATAAAATTAGTTGATGCTCATAGTATTTCTGATGAAATAGAAAATGAAATAAAAGATATTAATAAAAAAAATGAATGGATCATTAATCTTCATCTTGATCCAATTGATGATTC
>CAZJHB010000122.1:0-4257 GCA_964545685.1 uncultured Candidatus Peribacteria bacterium
TTAAAAAGACATTAAAGAGATATCAAAATATATATTCTTTTTTATCTCAATTAATACCTTTTTCTGATCTTTCATTAGAAAAATTATTCATATTTGGAAAATTTTTATTAAAAAAACTGCCAACTATAAATGAACCATTACCTTTTGCAGTATTGGAAGATGCTGATATTGATAGTTATAAAATCGTGAATAAGTGAGAGAAATCTATTAGTTTAGAAGCTGATTGAGAATTAAAATCAATGTCTTCATGATGAGCTTGATTTATAGAAACAAAAGAAGAAGAATTATCAACAATTATTAAAACTCTTAATGATACGTTTTGAACTGATTTTACCGATGAAGATAAGGTATTTGTATGAAGAATGATGAATAATCTTCAAAATAATGAAGAATTAAAAAGTAAAATAAAAAATAATTCCAAAGAAAATGTTTTAGCTGTATTTGATAATTATTTTGATGATGTAATGATTCAAATATTGAATAATAATACTGGTTTTTATAAAAAAATAGTTGATAATGAAAAAATTAAATCTAGATTAAAGGAGAATTTATTTCAAATGATTTATAATGAAAATAAAAAAGGTGGTTAAGTTCTTATTAAAAGTACTTTGATATGATTTTATGGAAGAAAAAGTTAAAAAGTGAGAATTAGAGTGAAATATAAATTTATATAAATTAGTTAAACCATGAGTTAATGTAAATATGATATATAATGAGAATTGATATATTGTTTTGAAATGAAGTGTATGAAAAAATCAAGAAACAAAATCATTAAGAACTACATATAAAAAATTAAAAAGACAACTAATAGATGAATGAAGTATCATTGTAAAATGAGATGCAATTGAATTTGTAAAAGATATAGAATTTACTTCAGCAACATGACCTGTACAAATATTACTTTGATATTCAGCAAGCTGACCAGAAAGTTGGAAAAATGAAAATTGAAAGACATTAAAAGAAAATGAAGTGAAGATTTAATTTTTTTAATGATTTCTTATTAAAATCAACAAAAAATTTGCTTATTACATAAAAAAATTTTATAATCCATTCACTCAGATGTAACCTTACAGAGAAATTTGTAAGGTTTTATATTTCATAAAAAATTAAAAATAAAGTAAAAAATACTCTAATAAAAATACATTATTATATAATAAAAGTAAAAAATACTTGCTTTTTTATACAAAAAACATTATAATAACTATACAAAATATATAAGTAATAATATTATTATGCTTAAAAGTAATGTAATAGATAAAGTTAAATGTTTAAGAAAAGAGACTAATGTTTCTCAAGAAGATTTAGCTAATTATATATGAGTTAGTAGGTTAACATATATTACTGCAGAAAATTGAAAGAGAAATTTTAAATTAGATGAAATAAAGAAAATTGCTGATTTTTTTGAAGAACCTATAATTAATTTTTTGGAAAAAAATAAAAATGATAAAAGTAGAAAATTGAAAGATTTGATACTTTATATTGCAAAAAATTTCAAAAGTAAAGAAAAACTTTGAAAAACTATGTTAAATAAATTATTGTATTTTAGTGATTTTAATTATTGTGAATGGACTTGAAATCTTATAACTTGAGTAATATATAAAAAACTTCCATATTGACCTGTGCCTGAAAATATTACACAAATATTAGATGAAATGGTGGAAGATTGAGAAATTGCAATAAAAAAAGAAAAAAAACATGATTTTTATACTCAGCAAATAATTGTATTGAACGATAATATTGATTTAAAATTATTTGAAAAAACAGATAGAATAAATAAGCAAAACAGAAATAATTATAAGCCATATAATGATTTACCATCATCTAAACAAATAGTTGATGAAGTATTGAATAGATATGAAAATTGGACTGCAAGAGCACTTAGCGATTTATCCCATGAAGATACACCATATAAAGTTGTAAAAAATTATTGAGATGTTGTTAAACCAGAACATGTTTTTTATAGAAGTAAACCATTTATAGTTAATCACCATAATTTGTAAGATGGAATTCAATTTATGAAAAGAGTTTAAAAAAGAATTAAAAAAATTAAGTAAAAAATATCTAAGTATTAAAAAAGACTTAGATATTTTTTGTGAATCTTTATAATAATTATTTCTAAACCTCAAATTCTAAAACATGACAATTTTCTATTTTTGTATCCCGTATTTGCTGATTTGATAATTTTTTATAATACCCATTAATAATTTTTAATGTATCATCATGTGCAACAACCAATATATTTTTATAATTATAATTTTTAAGATTATCTAAAAAATCAAAAACTCTATTTTTTTCTTCTATAAATGATTCACCATTTATAAATTTTAGATTAAATATATCATCTTTTACAGCTTTATGAAAATCAGAAACTAGCTTATCTTCAAATTCAGTTTTTCTATCATTAATTCTTGAATCAATTAAGAATTTGCTTTTTGAATTTCAGATAATAATTGAAGCTGTTTCTTTGGTTCTTGGTAATTCAGAAACAATTACTAATTCAAAATTTATTCAATCAAACTTTTTGGCTACATTCTTTGCTTGCTCTATTCACAAATTAGTTAAATATAAATTTTTACTAGGATCAGAATTACAAAGATGTTATTCATTGTAATTTGTATGTCCATGCCTTACACAATAAATTTACCATATTGAGTAAATAAAGAAAAATTACTAAAACTTACAAAAAAATATTCTTCAAAAACTATAATATCTAAAATAGAAAAATTATGTATATAAAAAAATACAAAATTTTAATAAAAATTATAAAGATTATGAAATAGAATATTTTATTAAAATTTTAGATTACTCAAATATAAATAAATTTGATAAATTTAAATTTGAAAAAGACTCAATAATTAAACAAATAGAAACGGATTTAAAACCAGTATTAAATGAAGATTTTAAATTTGATTTTTAAGAAATATATGATTTTATATTAACTTTTAAAAGATAAAAAGTAATTCTAGACAAAGTATTTTCAAAAAACAAAACATTAATATGTAAACAATACTTTACATATTAAATTGATATGTAAAGTAATATATAAAAAGGTTTACATATAATTTGATTTTTAAGTTTTTATTATTACAATAATACAAGTTTTATTTTATAAATATAATTTATGTTTGATAAAAAAATACCATACAATAGTTTACAATTATTGCCTTGAAAATACGATTATGAACAAAAAGGATTTTTAAAATTAGCTATAAAGGCCAGTGAAGAAATATCAAAGCTTAATTGATTAATATATTTAGTGCCAAACCATGAAATACTTATTTCACCACTATTAGTAAAAGAATCAGTAGAATCTTCTGCTATAGAAAATATAAATACAACAACTTTAAAAGTATTACAATCAAAGGCACTACCAATAAGTACTATTAATTGACCAGAAAAAGAAGTATTATATTATCATAATGCTATTTTGAAAGGTTTTGAACAGTTAAAAAAACAATGATGAATTTGATATAATTTTTTAATTGAATTACAAAGTATGGTTGAACCAAATAAAACTTGAGTAAGAAAAATACCTTGAACAGTAATTGCAAATTCTCTATGAGAAGTTTTATATACTCCACCTACTTGAGAAGAAACTATAGTAAAATTGTTAACAAATTTAGAAAATTTTATAAACAATTTTGAAGATGATATTGATGCTCTTATTAAAATGCCAGTAATTCATTATCAATTTGAGTCTATTCATCCTTTTTATGATTGAAATGGTAGAACTTGAAGAATATTAAATGTTTTATATTTAGTTTTAGCAAATAAATTAGATTTTCCGATATTATTTTTAAGTGAATATATAAATAAAACAAAACAAGATTATTATAAGCTTTTAAATAAAACTACTAAAACTTGAAATTATTGAGAATTTATAATTTATTTACTTGAGTGAATTATTTATCAATCAAAAAATACAAGTAAAAAAATTCTTAAAATTAAAGATTTAATAAATATAATTAAGAATAAACTATCTAAAATAAATATGGATAATTATAAATTAATAAATATATTATTTTCTAATCCATTTTTATCTGTTTCTGATTTTACAAAAGAATTAGAATTATCAAGACAATCAGTTACAAAATATATAAATATATTAGAGGAAAATAAAATTATCTCCTCAGTCAAAATTTGAAGAAATAAACTTATTTTTATCCCTGAATTTATAGAATTATTATCTTAAATATTTTTGTTAAGGAAAGTCTGAAAAAGTCCTTCGTAAGCAAAAAAGATTATTTTTTTATAGAT
>CAZJHB010000123.1:0-4194 GCA_964545685.1 uncultured Candidatus Peribacteria bacterium
TCATCATAGAAAAATCTTTCTATCTTATCTCAATTATATTGTGGTTGATTTACTTCATCATAGTTTACTCAAGTTAGTCTTCATAATGAATCATATGATTAATAATCTGTTCAATCATTTTATATTTAAGAAAGTATAATCTCAGTGAAATAAGAGTATAAGGAATTACTCTTATTTCACTGAGATTTAGTTCTTGCTATTTTGATATAGATTAAAATAGTTCCTCAATCTTATAATCAAATTCAATTTTTTATTTCAACTTTAATTATTTTATTCTAATTATTTAGAACTATTCTTATTTCTTTTATTCCAAAATATATAATTAAGAGGAGTAATTACAATAACGTAATAAATAAGTGAACCTATAATAAAAGCAATAAATGATGGAATATTATCTGAATAACAACATTCAGTACATATTAATAAACTGAAAGGTCATATAATAAATAATGGTATAGCAATTAATGCATAAAATAATTTCTTCATAGTTTAATTAGTTATTAATTATATTTATAATATCATTTTTTAAATGTCCTCAATCATATAAATAATTATCTATACTTTTATGATATACTTTTTTATTATCAAACATTCAATTTGTTCATGCACATATGGCTACATCACAAATATATTGAACATAATTATTTTCTATATTTGTATAATTATTTCATTCTTCTTTAATAAATATTTCTCATGGTATATTTAGTAATCATCATGAATCTTGCCAATAATTAATTACATTATCAGTATTTGATTTTATTTTTGCTGTTCAAGGTTTTCAATTTAATTCAACTACATCGATTGTAAGAAGTAAATCAATTATAATACCTTCATAATAAAGTTCATTAGCAATTTCATTCATAATATCTGCTCATAAACTATGTCAAACTAATATTATTTTATTATATTCAGAATAATTATCTATTATGTAATTTTTAATTTTTTCTTTTTGTAATCTATCCGAATAGTATAGTTGTATACTTGCATTTATATCCATATTCTTAATATCATCAAAAGTTTTTCATATTCATCATTTATTTTTCCAATTATCTTTATCAATATCTCAAAAACCCCGTGGAACAAGTCATGTAATTCAAATTATTAAAGGCTTACTCTCCAACCCCATCCTATCCACAAACATCACCCCATTATTCCCAACATACGCATACAAATTCACATCATCAGCTACATCTATCGGATCTCTATTTATAAATCTACCTAAATCTGGTGAATAGTACCTTGCTCTGTTATAATACAATTGTATCTCTGCATCATATTCTCTACCAGTGTATAATCTCGTATTTCATATCTTTCACTTACCATTGTATCTCTTATACCTAATATTGTCAATAACAATTTCATCACTATTTCAAGTATCCGCTTCACTTCATTTAGCTTTCTTGATATTTAGTGACTTCTTACTTTGTGCTGTTGTTACTGCTTCTACATTGTTTACACTTGCATAAGCTACTCAGAATGCATCGTATTCGTATTGTTCTACAATTAATCAAGCTGTATCTGTAATTTTAATAATTGAACCAAGATGATTTTTTTCGTAATAATATTGTTCTACAGTATTATTTATTTCATCAGCGATAATTACTGATAAAATATCATCCATTTCATTACTATAAATATTCTCTCTTGTTTCTGTTAATATCAATTCACTTCAAGAAAAACTATATGTTTTTTCTTCTATCGCATTATGTCCAGCATATGTGTAATTCACCTGTTTATCTTGTGTCTTCTTTTCTATTCTTCTACCCAATATATCATACTCAAATTCTACTATTGTTTCTTCTGGAATTACTTCTGTTATTACATCATTCTCATCTACAACTAATACTTCATTTTGTACTATTTTCACAAGTCTATTTTTATAATCATAAAAATATTGATTAATATCATCTTTTATCAAATTTCAATTATTATCATAATCATATGTAAACTCTTTTTTAACTTCATCATTTTTGTTTAAACTTTGAAGTTTTGTATATTGGTTTAGTGAATTTGTATCATAAGTAATCGAATTTCTTTCTTTTTCTTCTTGTGTTGTTGCTGTTTCACATACATTTACTTTCCTTTCAATTGTTTTAGTTTTACCATTCGGTAATGTTACATCTTCAACCACTGTTTCTTCTGTACAAGTTTCTGTTGAAACCTCTTTCAAAGTATAGCTTTCACTACTCGTTCTATTACCTAGATTATCATAATTGAATTTTTCTATTTTGTCTCAGTTGTATTCTGGTTGATTAACCATATCATAATTTACTCATGTTAATCTTCATAATGAATCATAAGTATAACTATCTGTTCAATCGTTTATTATATTTCATTGAGTGTTATATGTATAGTTATAATCTCAAAGACTTGCTATTCTTAATAATTCATCATATCAATAATTTGTCTTTACTCAATTTCAAAGTGTTTCTGATAGTTTTGTTATACTGTTATAAGTATAACTTGCTATATTTTCTGTTCCATTACTAACTAATAGTAATCTATTTGCTAAATCATAAGTATAATTTGTATCGTTTATACTTGCAATATTTCAATTTACATCATAGCTGTAATTAATTACTTCATTAGAATTTGTTTCTGATATTAGATTATTCAAACTATCATAATCAAAACTTACATCATTACCTAAATTATATGTTCAGCTAATTAGTCTACCTAATTCATCATAAGTATATGTTTCACTAGTTACTCAAAGTACTCATGTAGCTGTTTGGATTGTTCTTGATGTTAGTCTATTTAGATTATTATATAAAGAAATAATATATATTTATATTATTTCTTCATATAAATCTTATTAATTAATATATCAAAAAAATCACTTAATATTTAAATCTTTTCAATTATAATTTAAACTAGGAAAATCCATGTATGTATTTGTTTCAATATTTAAAATTCTTAATGAATAATTTGGTATCATTTTTTGAATAGATACATTTTTAAAATAAGGTCTATCAATAAAAATTAAATATTTTTTATTTTCATCTAAATAAAAAGGACAAACAGGAATATTACAAGAAAATATTTTTTTCTCATTTTTATAAACATTTCAGTCAATTATATATAAATTTTCATCTATATAATTCTTAACATTATATTTATAATCATTTGAAATATTATTAATATTTCAAGTTAAATATTGTGATAATTCACTTTTTTTGAAATCGTAAATATATTTAATATCAGTTTTTTCAATTTCTAAAACAATTTTTTCATTTATTTTTATATCAAATATACCTTCAATAGCTAAATTATTTTTTTTAAACAAAATAAATATAAAAATAAATATAAAAATAAATATAAATAATATATATGTTCTTTTTTTCATAATTTAAAATAAAGATTTAAAAAATTCTATTTCTTTTTCTCTCTGTAAATGTTGTTCTAATCAAAAATGTAAGTGCCAAGGAGAATCTATAGGTGTTGGAATATTTATTCATCAAGCTTCAAGTGCTTTTCCAACTTCTGTAGAACAATTATTTTTTAATGTATGATATTCAGGTTGATTTTTCTTTTCTTCATCAAACCATATATTAATAGCTTCAATATCAACATATTTATATTCAATAAATACAACAGAATCTTCTTTATTTTGGATATAATATAAAGCAGAATTTATTTCCATTTTTCATTCAATAAAACTTCAATTATTCCGATGATAAAGTCAATTATCAAATGAATCAGGAACAAAACTGATAACTTTTTCTTCTCAATTAATTATATAATATAACATTGAATGTCATGTATTTCAATTTAATGGATTTGATGTATCAATAAACCAAGCATTTCATTCATTTTCACTCAACCAAATACTCTTACTCTCCAACCCCCATCCTATCCACAAACATCACCCCATTATTCCCAACATATGTATACAAATTCACATCATCAGCTACATCAATCGGATCTCTATTAATAAACCTACCTAAATCTGGGCTATAGTATCTTGCTCTATTATAATACAACTGTATTTCTGCGTCATATTCTCTACCTGTGTAT
The DNA here is from genome assembly GCA_964545685.1 of uncultured Candidatus Peribacteria bacterium. Lineage (GTDB taxonomy): Bacteria > Patescibacteriota > Gracilibacteria > BD1-5 > UBA6164 > CAZJHB01. Next base: position 4,018 of record CAZJHB010000123.1, read on the forward strand.
AATCTCGTGTTTCCTATTTTACCTTTCCCATTGTACCTCTTATACCTAATATTGTCAATAACAAGTTCATCACTATTTCAAACATCCGCTTCACTTCACTTAGCTTTCTTGATATTTAGCTTCTTTTTACTTTGTGCTGTTGTTACTGCTTCTACATTGTTTACACTTGCATAAGCT
>CAZJHB010000124.1:0-4179 GCA_964545685.1 uncultured Candidatus Peribacteria bacterium
TAGAGAACTTAATGTATGATTTTCTTGATGAGAAAAAAGAAAAATAGAAATTTTACAAGTTAAACTTATTTGACCAAAATATATAATACTTGATGAGATTGATTCAGGTCTTGATTTGGATGCTTTTAAAAAAGTAGCTAATTTGCTTAAAAATATTTCAAGTGAAAAAAATAGTTTGATAATAATTACTCATTATTTTACTATACTTGATTATATTGACGTAGATAAAGTATATTTGATGGAAGATTGAAAAATTATTAGAGAAGGGGAGAAGGAATTGATTGAAGAGATTAAAGAGAAGGGATTTGGGTAAAATAACCTCACCCCCCTTATTCGCTAAAGCTACAAAGGGCAGGCAACCCTCTCCTACAGGAGAGGGTGTAAAACAAAAGTTATTTAAAAATTTTTAATATGAATGATTTCTATACTTCAGATGAAGTAAAATACCAAAATAAATTAAAAGCTTGATTAGATGAAAGTGTAATCAAATATATTTCTGAGTCAAATAATGAGCCAGAGTGGATGTTAGAACTTAGATTAAGGGCTTTTAATATATTTAAAGAAAAACAAATGCCTAAATGGTGACCAGATTTGTCTAAATTAGATTTGGATAGTATTTATTATTTTGCAAAACCAGAGGGAGCTTGAGAACATAAGACCTGGGATGAAGTTCCTGATAATATAAAAAATACATTTCAAATGTTATGAATTCCTGAAGCAGAAAAAAAAGTTTTAGCATGAGTAGGAGCACAATATGATAGTGAGGTAATTTATCATAATTTAAAAGAGGATTTAATAAAACAATGAGTTATTTTTGAAGATATGAATATTGCTTTGCAAAAATATCCCAAATTAGTAAAAAAATATTTTTCTAAAAGTATAACTTTAACAGATCATAAATTTTCAGCTTTACATTATGCTGTTTGGAGTTGATGAACATTTTTATATATTCCAGAGGAAGTAGAACTTGAAGAACCAGTACAATCTTATTTTAGAATGAATGTGAAATCTTGAGGGCAATTTGAACATACAATAATTGTTTTAGAAAAGAATAGTAAAGCACATTATATAGAATGATGTTCAGCTCCTAAATATGATTCTAATTCTCTTCATGCTTGAGCTGTTGAAATATTTGTTTGAGAAAATGCAAGTATGAGATATTCGTCAGTTGAAAATTGGAGTTTAGATACTTATAATTTGAATACAAAAAGATCAATAGTAAAGAAGAATTGATTTATGGAATGGGTATCTTGAAATATGTGATCAAATACAACAATGTTATATCCTTGTAGTATTTTATTGTGAGATAATTCAAAGGCTGAACATCTTTGAATAGCTTTTGCTAAAAAATGACAAAATCAAGATATTTGAGCCAAAGTTATTCATATTTGAAAAAATACAACATCAAATGTAATTTCAAAATCAATAAGTAAAGATAATTGAATTTCAACTTATAGATGATTGATAGATATAAAGAAAACAGCTTTAAACTCAGTTTCAAAAGTTGATTGTGAATGACTTTTGTTAGATAATAAATCAGTTTCTGATGCAATTCCTATAATTAAGGTTTCTAATACTTCTTCTATAGTTGCTCATGAAGCTAGTGCTTGAAGAATAAATGAGGATAAATTGTTTTATTTACAATCTAGATGAATAAGTATTGATGAAGCTAATTCAATGGTTGTAAATTGATTTTTAAGTCCTGTAATGAAGGAATTACCTCTTGAATATGCAAGTGAGATGAATATACTTATATGAATGGAAATTTGTAAATAAAATTAATATATAAAAAAATGAAAATATTAGAAAGTTGATTTTATAATCTTTCAAATAAAGATGATAATAATATTGTTATTTGAGATAATATTAATATTATTATTTTTGATGCTAAGGATATTGAAAGAGAAATTATAATATGAAAAAATACTAGATTAGAATTTTATGGTTCTTTAAATAATTCTGATTATTGTAATAAACAAATAATTTTAAAATGAGATAATTCTCAGTTAAAACTTTGATATTTATTGTTTGCTTGATTAAATCAAACCATAAAAGCAAAAATATCATGAATAATAAGAGCAAATAATACTAAAGTAAATTTAAAGATAATTTCTATGGTTTTAAATGATTCTAAGGTAGATATTGATTGAGTTTTACAAATTGATAAATGATTTAAACAAGCTGTTTGAAAATTAGAAGAAAATAATATATTTTTATGAGAGAAATGAATTATTAATAGTATACCAAATTTATTTGTAAGATCAAAAGATGTTAATATGAGTCATAGTTGTAAAATAGAAAAAATAAATGATGAAGAGCTTTTTTATTTAAGAAGTAAATGAATAGCAAAAAATGTTTCTTTACAAATGATATTAAATTCTTATGTAAATGATTTATTTAAATGTTTAAAAATGTTAAATAATGAATTTTATGAAGAATTAGTTGAAAGTGTGAAGGGGAGGATTCTTCTACACTAAAGTTTCGGAGGATTAAAAAAATATATTTTTTTAAAATAATAATTATGAATATAAAAAAAGATTTTCCAATTTTGAATAAGGATAATATTGTGTTTTTGGATTCTACAGCATCATCTCAAAAGCCAAGTTATGTAATTGATGGAATAAAAGAATATTTAGAAACTTATTATTCTAATATTCATAGATGAGCTTACAAAATAGCAGAAGAATCTGAGAGATTGTATAAAGCTTCAAAGCAAAAAGTATGTGATATGATAAATTGAAATTCATATAGGGAAGTAATTTATACTTATAATTCTAATTATGCTGCTAATATTTTAAGTCAAACATTTAGGTTTAATAAAGTATTAAAAGCTTGAGATAAAGTGCTTGTAAGTATTGTTGAACATCATGCAAATATTGTCCCTTGGCTTATTTTAAAAGAAGAAATATGAATAGAAATTGATTATGTTAATATTGATGAAAATTATAATATTGACTTTGAAGATTTTGAAAAAAAGTATGATGAAAATGTAAAGATTATATCTTTTACACAAGTTTCAAATGTAACAGGACAAGTTTTTGATTTGGAAAAAGTTTGAGCAATAAAAAGAAACGATACTTTATTTGTAGTTGATGCTTCTCAAAGTATTCCACATATACAAGTAGATGTAAAAAAGTTAAATTGTGATTTTATGTTTTTTACTGCTCATAAATTGATGGCTGATTCTTGAATTTGAGTTTTATGGTGAAAACAAAATTTACTTGAAAATTTGAGGTCAATATTTTCATGATGAGGTTCTATTTTAAAAGTAGAAAAATCATGTTATAAAGAGACATGACTTCCAGATAGATTTGAAGCTTGAACTCCTAATGTTACATGAGCTGTAAGTTTGTTAAGAGCATTTGAATATATTGAAAAAATTTGATGATATGAAAAAGTAGAGGGAATAGAAAAAGAACTTGTTGAATATAGTTTAGAAAAATTTTCAAAAATAGAATGATTAAGATTAGTTTGATCTAATAAAACAGATAATAGAGTAGGTGTTTTTAGCTTTGTTATTGATTGAATTCATTCTTTGGATATTGCTGATATGCTAGCTGAAAGAAATATTTGTATTAGAGCTTGACAACACTGTGCAGAACCATTTCTAATTAGCAAATGATTAAATCATACTTGTAGAATGAGTTTATATATTTATAATACTAAAGAAGATATTAATAAATTTTTTGATGAATTAAAGAAGGCTATTTTACAACTTAAATAATAAAAATATGTACAACGAAAAGATAACTTATTATGCGAGAAATCCAGTTAATAAATGAGAATTAGAGAATTATGATGTCAAATTTATGGAAGATAATAGGGTATGTTGAGATGATTTAACTGTTTATGTTAAAATTTGTGATAATAAAATAGCAGATTGGAAATTTACTTGAGATACAACAATGATTACAACTGCATGTGCTTCTATTTTTTGAGAGTCAATTATTGATATGGATATAAATGAAATTTTACAATTGGGTTATGATTATATTGAAGGACTTGTATGAATGCCTATTACTCGTAGAAGAAAACAAGCGGCAGTATTATGATTATTAACAACTATTAATGCTCTTCATTTGTATTTAAATGATTGACAAAAAATTTATTTTGATGACTTAATAGATTAAATTATGATAAAATTATCAAAACAATGATCTTATGCTTTAAAAGCAGTAA
>CAZJHB010000125.1:0-4140 GCA_964545685.1 uncultured Candidatus Peribacteria bacterium
TTATTAATAGAGATCCGATTGATGTAGCTGATGATGTGAATTTGTATGCGTATGTTGGGAATAATGGGGTGATGTTTGTGGATAGGATGGGGTTAAAAAAGGTGTTGATATTTATTTGAGAAGATAAAGAATGATTAAATTGAGCATATGTTGAAGCTAAATATTTTTATAATGAATTTTTAAAAAAATGAATAAAATCAGATAATATATTATTTTTTGAAAAAGAAGATGCAAAAAATATTGAAAATATTAATAATATTTTACAAGAATATTCTGGAAATATAGAAGAAATAATTTTTATAACACATGCTGATGAAGAATCTTTATGATATCATTGAGAAATTAATAAAAATAATATTGAATTATTAGAAGAAATTGAAGATGATATAATAATGATTATAACATGATGTAATTCTTGAAAATGAGATAATAGTATAGCTCAATATGTAAGTAATGAATTGTGAATTGAAGTTATAGCACCTTCTTGATATATATTTGTTAATCAAAAACCAACTTTAGAACAATCTTTTGCTGACCAGTTTGAATGATGGTTATGGTATCCAAATTTTAAAGCAATTTGATTTCAAGAATGAGAACCACATGTGCTTTTTTGAAGATTTTTACATTTTTATCCTAATAACTAACTATGATTGATTTAATAGAAATAATTAAAGCTTTAATTGGAATATTTTTATGAATTTTAATAAATTATTTTTTATTAAAATGAGAAAAATGAAATAAGTTTAAAATTTGAGAAGTAATTATTAATTGAATATTTTTATTTATATATGTTTTTTATGTTATATATTGATTTGTTACATTTTTAGATTTATTTTATCCATATGTAGAAAATTGATTTATATTTTTTATTTATAGTTTATTATTTTTTGTTTTAATACCTTATTTATTTTTTATAATTAAACGTAAAATATTAAAAAATATAGGTATAAAAATATCAGAATATTATATATTATTTAGTTATATTTATATTTTAATTATACCTATTATATTATATATGTTATGATGATTTATTTTTAATTTGTTTTATTAATTCTAACTGTTCGTTGATTACACAAAAGAAACACCAGAAACTAATCAATATTATTATGAAAAGAATCACCTAGGTTCAATAACAAGAATCACAGATACTACTTGAGCAATAATTGAACAATACGAATACGATGCATTTTGAGTAGCTTATGCTAGTGTAAACAATGTAGAAGCAGTAACAACAGCACAAAGTAAAAAATCATTAAATATCAAGAAAGCTAAGTGAAGTGAAGCGGATACATGAAATAGTGATGAAATTGTTATTGACAATATTAGGTATAAGAGATACAATGGAAAAGGTAAGATAGGGAATACGAGATTGTATACGGGGAGAGAATATGATGCAGAGATACAGTTGTATTATAACAGAGCAAGGTACTATTCACCAGATTTAGGTAGATTTATAAATAGAGATCCGATAGATGTAGCTGATGATGTGAATTTGTATGCGTATGTTGGGAATAATTCTATTATGTATATTGATCCAAATGGTGAAGCAAAAGATTTGTTGATAAAATCATTTTATGAACAATTTCAAATATTAAAAAAATCTACAAAATTAGCATTTGATCTTACTTGAATAACAACTCTTCAAGAATGAATCTGATATTCAGCAGCATTTTGGGTGTGATATATTAAGTGAGATCAAAATTTAATGAATGAATGAGCTTTGTGACTTGATTCAATAAAAACGGAGGTATATTTCTTAGCAGGTTGATATGGAATAGGTAAAACTCTTCAATGATTAAATAGATTATATAAATCATTTAAATTGAGTAGTTATAGTATGAAAATGCCAATTTCACCTTGAACTGAGTTAAAAATAAATAAAAGTTGGTTTAGTTCAAAATTAACTATATGATGAAAAAAAACTTGAATGTTTGATTTTGTACTTATTAATTGAAAAATTAAAATATGATATTGACATTCTTTTCTTGCTAGTTGAAAAAATGTAAATTATGCTGGTATGGTAAATTTAGAAAATTGAATAATAAAATCATGGTCTAATATGTCCTGACATTATATACCAAATTTTAATGATAAAATATGAATGTGGTTTACAAAAGATGTTTTTTATAAGATGTTTTGAGTAAGACTTACTAATTTTAATCCAATAAAATTTAAATAACATTATGAATGAAAAAGATTATAGAAATATTGTATATTCTATTTGATATAAAATTACAGATAAAAAATTATTAATTAATGATTTAATTAATGAATTGATTAATAATTGAGAAATAAAAAATGAAAATGAATTTTCAGAATATTCACAGGCAAAATTTGATATATATTTTTCAATCATTAATGATTTTACAATGGATGAATTCAATGATTTTGTGAAACAACTTATAAATTATATTAATAAAAATTTTAATAAAGAAGATTATTATTATTTAACATGTCAAGTATTAAATCATTTTTTATGAATGTATAATTTAGATAGAAAATTTAAAAATCAATGATTTATAAAAATTATTAATGATTTATATAATGAAATAATTAATGAATCTAAAAATGAATATACAAAGTCATTTGAGGTTAAATGATTACTTGGTTTAATTAATTAATAAATAAAGAGCTAGATTTTTCCTAGCTCTTTATTCTTTATATCACAGATACAGCTTGATTAATAGTGAACAATATGAATACGATGCATTTTGAGTAGCTTATGCTAGTGTAAATAATGTAGAAGCAGTAACGAATGCACAGAGTAAAAAGAAACTAAATATCAAAAAAGCTAAGTGAAGTGAAGCGGATACATGAAATAGTGATGAAATTGTTATTGACAATATTAGGTATAAGAGATACAATGGAAAAGGTAAGATAGGGAATACGAGATTGTATACGGGGAGAGAATATGATGCAGAGATACAGTTGTATTATAACAGAGCAAGATATTATTCACCAGATTTAGGTAGATTTATAAATAGAGATCCGATAGATGTAGCAGATGATGTTAATTTGTATGCATATGTTGGGAATAATGGGGTGATGTTTGTGGATAGGATGGGGTTGGAGAAGGTGTTGATTATTTTATGAATTGATCATGAAGCAATATATCCAATTTTTGATAAAAATTGATATATTATAAACTCAGAAGATAGTTATATTTATATAGCTTTTAATCTTTTAAGAGATTTAGAATTAGGTTCTGATATAAAAGTTGATTATATTTTGGTAAATACTTTTGAAGAATTTGATAATGCTATCAATGAAAAAGAAAGAGAAGAAATTTATGTTATTGCTCATTGAAGTAAAAATTCAATTTCACTTGATTCTAGTTCAATTTTTAATTGAAATGAAACTAAAATAAATAAATCAAATTTAAATAATGATGATTTGGAGGATAATAGAGATTTTTCAAATACATCATTAACACTTTTATCATGTAGTACTTGACAGTGAGAAAATTCAATATGAGAACAATTACAAAATTATTATAATTTTAAGGAAACAACTGCACCATCAGGAACGATTCGTCCATGATATGTAATATATGATAAAATAGATAAACATGAAATATTATCTAATATACCTTTCTTTTTTAATGAACAAATTAGAGTAGATTGATTTATGAAAACTTTTTATTAATAATTATAATAACTATGATAAATATAAACATTTTTTTAGGAATAATATATATATTATTTTTTGTAATTATACCTTTCATAATTGAAGAAAAATTTTCTTTATCTAAATATAGAAATATTATATTTCCTTTTATAATAATTATTATTAATTTTTTTATAATAATTCAGTTATGATTTATGTTGGATTATGTTATTTATGATAATACTTGTTATGATATTTGTTATCGTATATATTATAATGTATATGATATATACGATATTTATAAAATAATTTTTACTTTTGTCTTATTATTTTTATGAATTTTATCTGAATTTTTAATTTTATTTTTTTTCAAAAAATGAAAAAAATATATTAAAATTAGTTTTTTGTGGGTATTTATATTAATAATAATTAGTATTATAACTAATCATTATTGATTATAGTAATAAAACAGTAGAGAAAAAAGTACAAAATTGTACTACAGCAATAACACAAGAAGAAAAAGAAAAAAATACT
>CAZJHB010000126.1:0-4103 GCA_964545685.1 uncultured Candidatus Peribacteria bacterium
TTTCCCATTTTATTGGATTATTAATAATATATTGTCTTGTTTTTTCTAATTGTAACTTATTTTTTATAATTTTGTCAAAAAATGATTTTTGCCATCAAAATTCATAATTTTCAAAATTTATTCTTATTTGCCTTGTTGTTGATGATTTTATTCTTTGAATTGTATTTGATAAAATATTTTTTGTAATATACTTTCATGAATGTGTTTGATTTCATAAATGTGTTTGATTTCATGAATGTGTTTGATTTCATGAATGTGTTTGATTTCATGATTTTTGGGTACGCGGGCCCGCGTACCCTACGGGTATTGATAAATTGTTTTTATTATTAATTATAATGATTAAATGTATATGATTTGGCATAATAATAAATTCATCTAAATTTATCTCAATTCTAATTTTTTCGGTTTTTAATAATTCATTTTTTAGAATTTTTCAATAATTATTTAGAATCATTTTTCAATTAATTATTTCTCAAAAAAAATTTACTTTATTTTTTGTACATATAGTTATAAAATATATTCAATTAGATGAATAATTATAATTTTTAAATCTTAAATATTTTCTTATTGGTCAATTATACATATATTAATATTTATTATAAAATAAAAAATCCTTAGAAAAAATTTCTAAGGAAGAATTACATAACATATTGAATTTATGTATTTAAAATCATTTCACCGTAGGGTACGCAGGCCTGCGTACCTCTTTTTTTAATAAAAAACGATTTTTAAATATATATAATTTAATAAAAAACGATTTTTAAATATATATTATTAAAATCAAATTATTTTTAAATATATAATTTTTCAAAATTACAATGTTTTTTAATATTTTTTAATGTTTTTTTAAAATTACAATGTTTTTGGGTACGCAGGCCTGCGTACCCTACGGGGGGGATTTATTCAGGCTTCTTATAATAATACCCTCTCTTTATTCTTCTAAACGTTTCAATAATCCAATCAAAATAATATTTGTATGATAATGGTAAATCTTGTGCGTGAAGAAGGCTATAATCATATCATGCAAATTTTCTTTTAAATTTTGTAACTCATGCTATTGGATGCTTGGGATTATCATCTGGTGATACTCACCAAAAATTATAAAAATTAGCTCAATCAGCTTTTGCTTTTTTTATTGCTTCCCATTGACATAAGTAATTAGGTGAAAATTTCTTATTTTTTATATCAGATGCTGCAATATAATATACGCAGGTTTTTCAAAATTTAATAGTCATTAAAATTGATTCTATATTTCAATTATATGATGTAGAAATTGTAGAAATATTATCTCAAAAAGCGTCATATAAGCTATAAATAAATTCAGGAGAGAAAGCAGAATATGTGTTTTTACCATTATTTCTATGAGCATGTTGGGTATGCATTTTTATAAGTTGTTCTATATGATCTTTTTTATTGTCAATAAGTACTTCTACTCATTCTTTTATTGCTCTATTAATATAGTATCTATCTTTTTTCTTTATATTGCTTAAGAGTTGTTCTTCAGGAATAGTTAAATCAAGTAAATGAGTATCTTCTGCGTGCTCATGCATAGGAGCATCATTAAATCATAATTTTTTAAAATTATCTTTATTTTTAATTGTGTTTTTAACTGTAGAATTAAATCTTATAAAACAACAATTATTCTCCTTTGCAATAATTTTTAAATTATCCAAAATTCAACTAAGAACATCAAAAAAATCCCCTCAAACCAATGGTCAATGAGGTACAAACAAATAGTTCCCTCTTTTAGCTTTTACAACAATAATTTGTAATACTCATATTAATTTATAATCTTTTAATAAATCTGTTCTACTCCCTCTCCTGAGAGAGTTGCTTGCCCTTTGAAGCTTTAGCGAAGAAGGGGGGTGAGGTTGCTTAGTATTAACAACTATCCCTTTCCTCAACACTTTCTTCCCTAATTTTTCTTGAACTTCTCACCATTCCCATGATTGTAAAAAACTATAGAATTCTAAATTTAAGTTTTCTACAAAATCATTAAAATCTTTTTTTTTGTTAATATCTATTAATTTATACATTTTTAAAATTTATTTAATACTTTTACAATATATTCCATTTTTGAAAAATTGATTCAATAATAATTAGGTAAAAATAATATTCTTGAAGAAATTTTTTCGGCATTTTTATATTTTCATAATATAAAATTGCATTTTTCTATATTTGATCATAGGGGAGCTATTGGAGAAAATGACCAGGTTTTTCAAAGTATAATTTTATGTTTTTTCATATAATTATAAAAGCTTTTAGCTTCTTTAGTGCTGTTTAATAAAACAGGATACCTGAAATAATTATTTTTTTCTGTTTTTAATTTTTTAAATCATATTTTTATTTTTTTATTTTTTATTTCTTCGTTATAAAATTCTGCAACATATCTTCTATGATTATTATATTTTTTAATTTTTTCTAATTCATTAATAGCTATTCATGCTAGTGAATTCGGTAAACTTAATTCAAATTCATTGAAGTTACAATTCTTTTCATTTTCGTTTAAAATTTTTGTAATAAATCAATATTTATTTGAAATAAAAATGATGGCTTTTCATATATTTAAGACATTGTATAGTTTGTATGATATAAAAGCTAAAATATTATATAAATGATTTTTAATAGTTAATTTAATACTTGGTAAGTGTAATTTTTGTTCTATTTCTAAAAAATTATTAAAATAATTTTTATTGTTTATTACAAGAAAGCCTCAAGTAACACTTGATATTACTTTATCTCTTCCAGTTGAAAAAATTGCAAAATCTCAGAAACTTCAAAGGTGTTTTCAATTTGTTTTAGTTCATAAGCTATGACAACAATCTTCAATTATAAGAATATTATTCTTTTTTGCCAATGCTATAATTTTTTCAATATTAGAATTTTTTCAAAAAGTATGTTGAACAACTATAACTTTTGTTTTCTTTGTAATATTATTTACTAAATCTTTATATAAAAAACCATAATTATTTAAATTTATATCAGAATATTTTACTTTTACTCAAGTTTGCTGGATAGAGTTAATAACTGAAACACATGTATATGCATTTACAATAACTTCATCAGTTTTTTTAAGTCACATTCATTTTAAACAATGATATAATGCTGATCTTCAATTATAAAAATTTATAATTTTAGAATCTAAGATTCATAAATAAGATTTTAATTCAATTTTTAATTTTTCATTATTATCTCATTTTCTTAATTTTGGTAATCAAAAAGTTAAATAATATAAAGAATCAAAAAATAAATTAATATTTATTGTACTAAAAAAATCAGTTGTGGCTGTTTTGTTAAACATTGTCATTCATTAATAAATTAAAATTTTTAGCTTTTCTTCATTCTAGAAGTATAATTGTATCTTCTTTAATTTCAGTTATTTCTGTAATAATATTATCTTCATTAAATCATCATTCTAGTAATCATTTTTTTAGTTGTTTTTTATAATTAACTCAAACAAAACAAATTTTATCAACTAAAGATTCCTTTGCTATTTTAAATCAAATTCTATTATGTATAGTTTTTGCATCTTTACCCAATTCTAAAATATCATCTAATACTAATATTCTTTTATTATATTTTTCAAAACTATTTAATAAATCTATTCAAGCAAATAATCAATCATATGATAGATTATAAGTATCATCAATTATTTTTTGATTAAATCAATTTATTGTATTATTAGTAATATTTAAAGTATTTTGAGGATTTTTTAAATGTAGTAAATATTTTTGAATATTATCAATTTCTATTCATAAATCCATAGCACATGCTATTACTCAGGTAAGATTTATTATATTATGTTTTCATAATACATTAGTTTTAAATTGTTTTTTTATAAATTTATATTCAAAATCAAATATTAATGAATCTCCTTCATAACGATTAAATTCTCATAATGCGTCACAATAATCTTTATTTGTTCAATATTTAACTATATAGTGTTTATCAATTTTACGATTTTTTATAAAATTATTAATATATTGATTATTTCAATTTACATATAAAATTCAATCATTAACAAATACTTTTTTAAAAATTTCAAATTTTGTTTCAATAATTTTTTGTTGACTTCAAAAAAGTCAAATATGTTGATTTCAAAT
>CAZJHB010000127.1:0-4098 GCA_964545685.1 uncultured Candidatus Peribacteria bacterium
ATTACTGGATTTTTACAGTTAATATCAAATTCTATTGAATTAGCATCTTCAAGTTTACATTCATTTCTAGCAAAGTCTATAACAGCTACTTGCATTCAAAGACATATACCTAGATAAGGAATTTTATTTTTTCTAGCATATTTTGATGCATAAATTTTTCATTCTATTCATCTTTTTCAAAATCATCAAGGAATTAAAATTCAATGAATTTCTTTTTTTTCTTTAAGTTCTTTTAAATTTTGTTTTAGTTTTTCTTTATCTTCTGAACTTAACCAAATAGCATTTATTTTTACATTATTTTCAACTCAAGAGTGTATTAAAGCTTCATTTATACTTTTATAAGTATCTTCAAATTCCACATATTTTCATATAACAGCTATATTTACAATATCTATATAATTTATAATTTTGTCAACACGTTTATTCCATTTTATTAAATTAGCTTTTTTATCTTTTAATCAGAAATGTTTAAATAATATTTTATCTATTTGCTGTGATTTAAATTTTTCAGGAACTTGATATATTGATTTTACATTAATAGCATCTATTACATTTTCTTTAGGTACTCAACACATTAAAGATATTTTATCTTTTACTGATTTGTCAATTTTTATTTCACTTCTTGCAACTATCAAATTTGGAATTATTCAATATTCTCTTAATTTTATCACTGAGTGTTGAATAAGTTTAGTCTTTGTTTCTCAAGAATAATTTAAATAAAGAAGAGGTGCAACATGGACAAAAAATACATTATTTGGTCATAAATCATTTTTTAGTTGTCTAATACTCTCCAAAAAAGGTTGACTTTCTATATCTCAAACAGTACCTCATACTTCAACTATAGTTAATTCATATTTTTTTGCAGTATATAATATTTCTTCTTTTATTTCATTAGTAATATGTGGGATTATTTGTACAGTTTGTCATAGATAATCTCAATTTCTTTCTTTATTTATAACATTTAGATAAACCTTTCAAGTTGTAATATTACTATTTTTTGTAAGATTTTCATCAGTAAATCTTTCATAATTTCAAAGATCAAGATCTGTTTCTCATCAATCATCTGTTACAAAAACTTCTCAATGTTCATATGGAGACATTGTTCAAGCATCAACTTGTAGGTAAGGATCCATTTTTATCATTCATACATTAATTCATGCAGATTTCATTATTTTTCAAATAGAAGATGAAGTAATTCCTTTTCAAAGTCAAGAAATAGCTCATCAAGTAACAAATATGATTTTCATATTTTTAAAGGGTTAAGAATTAATATGTTGCATTCAAGATGCAGAAATTTTTCTACCTCTAGGAGTTCTTTCTATGAATCATATTTGTAATAAATAAGGTTCAACGACATCTTCTAAAGTAGATTCTTCTTCTCATATAGCAGAAGCTAAGGTATTTAGTCAAACAGGTCAATTATTAAATTTATAATAAATAGTTTCTAAGTATTTACGATCTAAATAGTCAAGTCATAATTTGTCTATTCAAATATTTTCAAATATATTTTCTAATATTTTTTCATCTTCTACAGTTTTTCATATTGTTTGGTAATCTCTGACAATTTTTAATAATCTATTTGCAATTCTTGGTGTTCATCTTGATTTATTAGCAATATTTAAAATTGTATTATCATTTAATTCTAAATAAAGTCTTTTACAATTATTTTGTATTATACAAAATATCTCTTCAGGTTTGTAGAAATCTAATTTTAAAATATTTCAAAATCTATCTCTAAGAGGTGATGATAAAGCAGATAATCTAGTTGTAGCTCATATTAATGTAAAAGCTTTTAGAGGTAATTTTACACTTTGAGCTCAAGTTCAAACTCATACCATGATATCAATATGAAAATCTTCCATTGCTGTATATAATATTTCTTCTATTTGAGGTTTTAATCTATGAATTTCATCTATAAATAAAATATCTCCTTCTTCTATATTTGATAATATACTAATTAAATCTGATTGTTTATCTATAGCAGGTCCAGAGCTTGCTTTTAAATTATTTCACATTTCATTTGCTATGATTTGACTAATTGTAGTTTTTCAAAGTCATGGTGGTCAATAAAATAACATATGTTCTAGTACTTCTTTTCTAATTTTAGCAGAAGAGATTGAAACATTTAAATGTTTTTTTATATTTTCTTGTCATATATATTCTCAAATATTCTTTGGTCTTAATATATTTGAGTTTATACCTTTATCTAAGGAACTTTCTTTTGCTTGTATTATTCTTTCTTCTTTTTTCTTTGAAGATTCAATCACTTTTGTAGACTATTAAAAATTAATAGATATATTTTAATATAAAAATAAATTTTGTAAAATTTTTTTTTATATTATAATGTTATTTGGTTATTTACTGAAAAATTAATTATGTTAAAAGTTGAAAAGTGAATAGATAATAAAATTTTAAGAAATAAAAGTATTGTTTTGAAAGATAATGAAATAAAAAATTATCTAAAATTAGCACGTGAAATGAAAAAATTCATAAAAGATCCTGATAACGGTTGAATTTGATTAGCAGCTCCTCAAGTAGGATATAATATAAGACTAGTTATTGTAAGTTTACTAAAAGATTGGGAAGATGAAAACTATAAAACAGTTATTATGTTTAATCCAGAAATAATTGAATTTTCTGAGGAAATGGAATGTGCTGAAGAATGATGTTTGAGTGTTCCTAATAAAAAATGAGATGTAAATAGAGCAAAAGAAATAAAACTTGTTTACAAGGATGAAAAATGAGCTTTAAAATCTTTAGTTCTTGAGTGATTAAGAGCTCGTGTAGTTCAACATGAAATTGATCATTTGAATTGAGTATTATTTGTTGATAGGTTGTAGAGAACGGTTTTAAAACGTTCCTTACACAAACCGTTCCTTACATAAATATCTTAAATAATTTCATTATACACAAAAAAAATTGTTTAGTTTATTCTAAACAATTTTTTTTGTGTTTTATGTTTTTTATTCTATTCAAGGTTTTAATTGATAAAAATTTCTTCAAACTCTTTCTATAAAATTTTTATTTTGTATATTCATATATACTGTAGTAGGTTGTACTTTTCTATGTTTTAATACCTCTTTTATTATTTGTTCACTTGACATTGGTTCTCAATGCTTTTTAAGAATATTAATCATTACGTCCATTATAGTTCAAGGAGTAAATCATTTTTCCTTTAGTCAATAAACTCATCTACCTACTAATACAAAATCATTACTTCTAATGAGTTCATTATGTACAGTGGCTATTTTTATAGGAGAATTTGTCATTTCACTTATTTTGTTTGTAATATCAACAAAATGCATTGGAATTCATTCTTTCTTTAATACATATATAGTTTTATCTTTTACTGTAATAGGATTTAATATTTTCCATTTTGTTAATCAAATTAGGTTTTCTTCACCAATAATAATGTCATTGAATAGATTTATTACAGAATCAATTCTTATTATATCAATATCAAAATCATCAGCTATGTTTAATTTAATTAATTGATATAATGAATTTTTATCCATTACATCTTTTTTTCTTTTTAAAATTTTTAATGCTTGTTTATGTATAATATTTATACAATTTTTATTAAATTCTTTATTATAATAATAATTTTTAACTCAAAGTTTTGCTTTTGATTTATTAATATTAGGAATTGATTGAATAATAATATCTAATATTCAAATATTTATATCTTTTGAAATATTTAATTCTTTTAAAAGTATATTTATTAATTTTTCAGTAGATATTATTTCTGAATGTAGTTTAATAAATCAAGTAGCAATTTGTTGTATTTTTTGAACTAAGGCTGATTTTGATGTTTTTCAGATTTTATTAATTCATAAATTTTCAATTTGTCTAACTCTTTCTCTAGTTATAGGAGGGGTATAAGATTCTCATATAACTTGTAAAGTTTCTTTTTCTCAATTTATTCCTATTCTTCTTTTAATTATATCTTTTTCTTTTTCATTTAATATTCATAAAATTTGCTCAAAAGAACTTTCTATATCTTTTTTTGATAAAGCTATACTTGTCATTTTATAAAGAAATTAATAATACTGAACTAAAGCATAAAGAAAAATGAAAAAAAGTCAAATAAAAAATTGT
>CAZJHB010000128.1:0-4080 GCA_964545685.1 uncultured Candidatus Peribacteria bacterium
TTAAATTTCCATTCTATATTACTTTTACTTTTTTTCTTTAATTCTCTATATAATTTATTATCAGTATTAGTAACTAGTATTATTTTTTTTCAATTTTTATTAAAAGCATCTACTATTAGATCAAACTTTTTATAAGGAATACATCTTCATAAATACAAATAATAATCTTGTTTTTTATCTGAAAAAATAAAATCTTTAGTTTTTATACAAGGATATATAACTTGCGAATCTAATCAATAATATTTACTTATTCTTTTCCCTGTATTAATTGAATTTGCTATATAATAATCTGGTCTCTGAGCAGCTACAAAATCCCATTGTCTTAATTTATGAACTATTTTAGGCATCAAACTTTTTCAAACAAAATTTAATACACCAAATTCCATCATATTAATATACTCATGATAATGACTCCAAAAATATCTAGTAGGAGTATGACAATAGCATATATGAATTGTACTTGGTTTTGTAATAACTCATTTAGACTCAGCAGATGTAGAACTTATAACAATATCATATTCTGATAAATCAAAACTTTCAAAAGCTAAGGGTCTAAACATCAATGCTAATTTATGAGATTTATTTAGAAAAGGAATCTTTTGTATAAAAGATGTTTTTATTTTTCTTCATTCAAATATAGAATTTTTATCTTGATAAAAAACACTAGTAAAAATATCAGCATTTGGAAAAATTTCTAATAATTGTTCCAAAACCAATTCAGCACCTCACCAATCTTTTATCCAATCACAAACTAATGCTATTTTTTTATTATTTAAATCCATATATTTTTTTATAAATATTTATAAATAATATATTATTTGTTTTTTTTATTTTTACAATTAATATAATTATATTATTAATAAATAATATAATTTATGCAAATATTAATATTTATTTTATCTTTTTTATTCTTATTTTTAAATTATAAGATAATTAAATCAGATATTAAATATAAAAAAAATAGTTAGATTCTGATTTTATAACTGAGAAAGATATGAATATATAAAAAAAGATTTAGAAGTACTAAAAAATGAATTTAATTATGATATTAAATGATTTATTTTAGACTGAAGTAAGCAAATAATTAAAGCTGTTAAAAATGTTTTTTCAAATACAAAAATACAAAGATGTTTAACTCATATTAACAGACAAGTTAAAAATTATTTATCAAAAAATCCAAAAAATATGAAATAATTTAAATTAATATAATTATCTCATATTTTTTATTTTTATGTAAAGAAAAACTATTTTAATTCACCTAATTTTAATTGAGCAATTGATTTTAATAACATATCTTCAGCTTCAATATATTTATCCATATCAACTTTATCTTTTGCATCTCTATATTTTTCCATTAATTTAAGTGCTTCTTTTCTTGCTCTTTCTGCTATTTTTGTATCAAGATCTTCTATATCTACAAGCATATCAACCATTATTTTTACACTATTATGATTTACTTCTAATACTCAAGATCAAATTGCAAAATCATCTCTCTTTTGTTCTCAAGATTCATTTTTATAAATAATATACATAGTCGATGGTTTTATACTTGTCAAAAGTGGAGTATGTTCATCAAGTATAGTTATTTCTCAACTTGTAGTCATCACTGTTGCCGATTCAATTTCTTGAGAAGAAAATATTTCACCAGAAAATGATAATATTTTTAATTCCATAATTTATAATTAATTAATTTAATTCTTTTTCCCTTTTTTGTTATAATCCCTTTCCCCTCAAGGGAGAGAGGTAAGGGCTTTAAACTATTTTTCTTCTTTTTTAGATTTTTCATAAGCTTCAAGAACATCTTTAATTCCTGCTTTATACATAAAGAAATTTTCAGGAATATGATCTAATTCTCATTCAATAATTTGTTTAAATCAAGTTACTGTATCTTCTAATTTAGCATAAACTCATGGAGTTCAAGTAAATTGTTCAGCTACAAAGAAAGGTTGACTTAAAAATTTTTGAATTTTTCTTGCTCTAGCTACTACTAATTTATCTTCCTCTGATAATTCATCCATACCTAGTATAGCAATAATATCTTGCAATTCTTTATATTTTTGAAGTATTTTTTGTACTTCTCTAGCTACATTATAGTGTTCTTCACCAACTACAGAAGGATCAAGTACTGTAGAAGTTGAATCTAATGGATCTACTGCAGGATATATACCAAGTTCAGCAATAGATCTACTAAGTACAATAGTAGAATCAAGATGGGCAAAAGTAGTTGCAGGAGCTGGATCTGTAAGATCATCTGCAGGTACATATACAGCTTGTACAGAAGTAATAGAACCATCTTTAGTAGATGTTATTCTTTCTTGCAAAGCACCCATATCAGTTGCTAAGGTAGGTTGATATCATACTGCTGAAGGTATTCTACCTAAAAGAGCTGAAATTTCTGAACCTGCTTGAGTAAATCTAAATATATTATCAATAAAAAGAAGTACATCTCTTTTTTCTCTATCTCTAAAGTGCTCTGCCATTGTTAATCAAGTTAATGCAACTCTTGCTCTTGGTCCTGGTGCTTCATTCATTTGCCCAAATACCATTGCAGTTTTATCTATTACTCCAGATTCTTCCATTTCATGATATAAATCATTTCATTCTCTTGTTCTTTCTCATACTCATGCAACAACAGAATATCCACCATGTCATGATGCAATATTATGTATTAATTCTTGCATTATTACTGTTTTACCAACTCATGCTCAACCAAATAATCATACTTTACCTCATTTTAGCATTGGAGCAATTAAATCAACTACTTTAATTCAAGTTTCAAAAACTTCTGCTTTTGTAGTAAGATTTGCAAAATCAGGAGATGCTCTATGAATAGGATCATTATATTCAGTTTTTGGTACTGCTTTATTATCAATAGGATCACCAAGAACATTAAACATTCTACCTAAAACATTTTCACCAACAGGAACACAAATTGGATTTTTAGTTGCTAAAACTTCTAATCCTCTTTTTAAACCATCAACAGGATTCATAGCTATTGTTCTAACAACACCATCTCCTAATTGTTGTTGTACTTCAAGTACTACTTTTTCTTTAAATCCTTTTACTTCTAAGGCTTCATAAATTGATGGAATGTATCAATCATTAAATTCTACATCGATTACAACTCATACAATTTTTATAATCTTTCAAGTTTTCATATAAAATATTTTTAAAATTTAAATTTATTTAATTTTACCCCTTTATAGCTCATGTACTTCTTTATTTTCTTCTCTTCTAATACAATTATAAGACATTTTTATTTTAAAATCTTTTATTAGTGTAATTATATCATCATTAGTTTTTCTAAGTTCATCTTTTTTAATCTTCCATTCTCAAGAAAACTGTTTTATAACTAGATTAGAATCCATATACAACTCAATATCAGTTGTTCATAATTCTATTACTCTCTTAATTCAGTAATATGCTCATAAATATTCAGCTTAATTATAGGATTGTTAAAGCTTTTTGAGTTTTAGAGAAAAAGGGATATGGGTACTATCTTACTTCCTTATCCATATAAATTTTTATTCCTTCATCATTTTCCTCTTCTATTTTAATATCTTCTTTTTTATTATCTTTAGTATTTACTTTTTTTTTAGAATATTTAATTTCTTGTTTAGCTAAAGAAAAATAAAAATATTTTCTAAATATTATAGTTAAAATTAACATAAATATTAATACAACTAAAGCTATCTTTAAATGTACTATATCTCAAGAAGCTGGAACAACTTTTCAAGATAAATGTAAAAAAAAATCATACAAAAAATTTATAATATTCATAGTTATTACAGAATAAAGTACATAAAATATTATATTAAATACAATCTTTATTGCTACTGGTAAATTCTTCATAAATAAACTATTAAAATATAACATTTCTATAATAACACTTTTTCTATAATTGTAAAGTACGCTACTCTTCTTTCATACTTTCAACTCAAGCAGTTATTTCAGAAACTTCTCAAGTAATTACAGCTTGTCTTGCTTTATTATACATCAAAGTTAAATTTCAAGCTATTTTTCATGCATTATCTTTAGCTCATTTCATAGCAACCATACGTGCAGAATGTTCAGATGCTT
>CAZJHB010000129.1:0-4080 GCA_964545685.1 uncultured Candidatus Peribacteria bacterium
CTAAGCATATTTACTCATTTTCTAAAAAATGTTAAATCAAATTCTTGTCAAAATAAGCCTTTTAATTCATTGAAGCATATTTCCAAATCCTCTTTATCCTTTCAAACATCTACATTTTGTCAATTTGATTCTCTTTTTAATTTTACTAAATTTATAAAATTTTTTGAATGAGAATATTTTAAATTTTGAGATAATAATTTATTTAATAATTCATCAGATAAATTATATTTTTTTTGTAAGTATTTTAATTCTTCTATTCTTCAATCTTGTCTAAGAATAATTACAAGCATAATTTTTACTTGTGAAAAAATCTTTTCAAATGGTATATAATTCTGTAAATTAAATTTATTAGTTAAAAAATCTATAAAATATAACAATTCTCAATAAACTAAATCTTCTGGCAAAAATAAATTATAATGGTTTCAAAATTTATCCTCTCAAGTTTCCACCAAAAAATTTCATTCCAACTCATCAAATTCTTGTCTAGAAATCTTTTTTGGTTCAATATGATCAAGAGTTTCTAAAAGATTTTCTAGAGTTTTAAAATCTAGTTCATCTTCAAAAATTTTTGAGTCAAAAGAATGTTTAATGTTATTTATTTTCATTTTCATTTAATTTATTTATACAATAAAGTTTATAACTTTCAATATTAGGATTATTACTATTTAACTTTAAAGCTTTATCATACATAAAAATAGCATCTGCATATCTTCATAATTTATATAGAGCATTTGCATTATTAACATAAGTATTAGGATTATTCGGTTTTAAATTAATCGCTATTTCATACATTTCTACAGCTTCTTCATTTTTTCATAAATTCAGTAATGAGTTTCATTTATCTAAATAAGCAAAGAAATAATTAGGATAAAATTCTATTGCTTTATCAAAATTTTTTATTGCTTCTTGATATTTTCATAATCTATATAAAAGTAATCATTTACTATAATAAGCAACTGAATATGTTGAATTTAACTCTATTGCTTTTTCAAACATTCTTAATGCTTCATTATTCTTTCATATTCTATATAAAGAATTTCATTTATTATTAAAATAAAATGATAAAAGCATTCTTTCTGGATCTCAAGATTTCATAAAAATACTTTTTCATTTTTCATAAAAAATATTTGTATTATTGTAAGCTCATATTTTTTCTAAACGTTTAAATTGTAATATTTTTTTTAATCAACTACTTGGATCAAAAAAATAACTATTTCATCATATTAAAACTTCTATTACTGAATGTCAACTGATTGATCACAAAGAAGGAATTTCTAATCAATTATGCTTTATTCATAATTCACTTAAAAAAGAATGTCAAAGTAAAGAAAATCAAATACAAGAAATTTCTTTATATTTTAATATTTTATCTATTTGATATCAATATTTTTTTTTATTATTTAGATAAGGATATTCTATTAATACTCTTAATATTACACTTGATGCTTCATATTCAAGCTTATTAATATAATCTTTATCTCAATTTTCTCTAGCATATTTTAACTTATTTTTAAATACATCTATTCAAATTTTTTCTCTTAAAAATCTTTCTTGTTTATCTAAAAATTCTGAATCTACTCTAGTTACAAATTGCTTATTTTGTTTATTTTCATCTGATATTTTTTTTTGATTAAGTTGTGTAATGGTTTTCATTCACAATCTAAGCATATTCATTCATTTTTCAAAAAACACCTCTTCAAAATGAATTTTTAATTCTCATAAAACAATATCTTCTAAATCACTAATTTGTTCTTTTGTCTCTAATGAAATAATCTTTTGCTTAAATTGGTTATATTTTTTATTATCAATATTTTTATTTATTATACTATTTAAATATTGATTCTTATTTAAATTTTTTGCTTCTTCCTCTCAAACAATTTGAACATAAATTTCATAATATTTTTTAAGAACCTTTTGCATTTCTTTTGTTTTTCATAATTTTAATAATTGTTGATAAATAATACAAATTTTTATCTTTAATTCTTCTGAACTTGAAAATATTGGAAAATCATTTCAAAATGTTATTTTATTTATTCTTAAAATAATTGCAGGTAACTCAAAAATTTTTAAATCTTCTGGTAAAAATAATTTATAATATTTTCAAATTTTATCCTCTCATATTTCTAACAAAAAATTTCATTTCATATTATTAAATTCATTTCTTGAAATTTTTTTTGGAATTATATGATCAAAAGTTTCTAAAAGATTTTCTAAAGTTTTAAAATCTAATTCATCTTGAAAAACACTAAAATCAAGAAAATTATTTGTTTTATTTATACTCATATAATCATTAATCTAATAGCATAAAATCAGGATTTAGTTCAACCGCTTTAGCATACATTTTTAAAGCTTCTTCATATTTTCATAACTTAAAAAAGGCATGTCACTTATTATGGTAAGCATTAAAATAACTAGGATTTAAATCAATAGCTTTTTTATACATTTTTATAGCTTCATTATATTTTTTTAACATATATAAAGAATTTCATTTATTATAATAAATACTAGAATCTTTAGAATTTAATCAAATAGCTTTATCAAACATTAATATAGCTTCTTCCCATTTTTCTCAACTATTTAAAAAACTTCATTTACTATTATAAAATTGTGCCAAAAACATTTTTTCAGGATTTCAAGATTGAACTAAAGCATTTTCTCATTTTTTATTTAATAAATTTATTTTTTTATAAGCTCAAAATTCTCATATATATTTAAATTTCAATAATTTAGCAAATTTAGCAGTTGAATCTAATAAAAATCTTTTATCTCAAATAATAACTTCTATTACTGTATGTCAAGGAATTCATAATATGGGAGGAAATGATAATCAATTATGTTTTATTCATAATTCATTCAAAAAAGAATGTCAAAGAATAGAATATCAAACACAATTAAAAATTTTATCTTTAATATTTTCATTCAATTTATACTTTCAATCTAAATAAGGATAATCTTTCATTATTGTCATTATTTTATTTGAAGCTTTAAATTTTATTTTATTTATTTGATCTTTTTCTCAATTTTTTCTAGCTTTTTCCAATCTTTCTTTTAATTGCTGTATTCAAATTTTTTTTCTTAAAAGTCTTTCTTGTTCATCTAAATATTTTGAATCTATATAAATTTTAAATTTTTTATTTCATTTATTTTCTTTTATTAAAAGTTCTTGTTCATTTTGTGTAATAGTCATCATTCAAAGTCTAAACATATTTACTCACTTTCTAAAAAAAGTTAAATCAAATTCTTGTCAAAATATTTTTTTTAACTCAGTTATTCATATTTCAAAATCTTCCTTTTCTTTTCAAATATATGATTTTCTAGTATCTATTTTTTTCTTTGTTTCTCTTTTTTCTTCTATTGATTTTATAAATTCTTTGGAATAATTATTAATTAAATTTTGAGATAATATTTTTTCTACAAATTTATTAGATAAATTATATTTTTTTTGTAAATCTTTTAATTCACCTTTTCATCATCATCTTAAAATAATTCAGATCATAACTTTTACTTGAGAGAAAATTTGTTCAAATGGTGTATAATCATATAAATTAAATTTATCTACTAAAAAATTAATTAAAAATAATAATTCTCAATAAACTAAATCTTCTGGTAAAAATAATACATAAGATTTTCAAAACTTATCTTTTCTACTCTCCATCAAAAATTCTCAATCTAAATTTTCAAATTCTTCTCTTAAAATTTTTTTAGGAACAACATGATTAATAGAGTCTAAAATATTCTCTAAAGTTTTAAAATCTAATTCACCTTCAAAAACTTTTGAGTCGAGAGGATTATTTAAGTTGTTTTTAATCATATATTTTAATATTTTTTATACCTTATTATTTTAACATATTTAAATTTTTATGACAAGTAAAATATTATAATAAAAAAAATAGATACTTCATAAATAATGGTTTTATCTAAATTTTGGTGGATTAAATATTTTTAAGTACGTTTTTTTTACATCTCTCTTGTCCCAAGCTTGGGATCTCCTTTACAAGAGAAAAAAGCTGCAATTTTGTTTAATAATTTTTCTAAATTATTATATATTTCTTTATTTTTAAATCTTATTATTGTATATCA
>CAZJHB010000130.1:0-4022 GCA_964545685.1 uncultured Candidatus Peribacteria bacterium
GTAGGAACTATTGCATTTATAAATGGCTTATCAAATCACGCAAAATAAAAAAAGTTTACTATAACTAAATATGTTAAAATAGCTATTATAATTTTTCTTGTAAAACTAGTCTCCCAAGCTTTATCTAACTCTACTTTTTGATTTCTCTTTTGTATCTTTTTTATGGTATTTTTTATTCATTCAATTTGATTCATAATATAAAATATTAAATATAATTCTTACTTTCTCCCCTTCTCAAGGGGAGTCCCCGAGGTACGAGGGGGAGGGGTTAAAAACTTTAATGGCATTGGGTTAGGGAGTGGTAAATCTCCTCACAAAATACAAAAACACTACAAAACTATAAGCTGTAAATATTATAGAAGCTGGATAAAACACTGTTAATAAAGTAAATTCATCAACAGCAAAAATTGATAAATTATATTTAAATCAGATAGCAAAAAAAGTAAAATAATTTTCTTCAAAGGGATGATAAAAAGATTTTCTATATGTTGGATAAAATCAAAGTGCATCTATTGCTGAAATCAAAAATACTGAATACAAAGGTAATTCAACAACTAACCATAATACAATAGCAACTATAGCTAAAATAAAAGATATAATATCACTAAGAGTTATTTTTTTTGATCAATGCTCTATACTAAGTATAAAAATAATAATACAAAAAAATCAAGTTAATCAAGTAGTCCAACTTCAAGCTCATCATCAATTTTGAGCCTGAATAAAAAATCAAATATTAGTTACAATTCACCAAACAAACCAAGTAAAAATATGAGGTTTTACTTTATCTAAAAGAATATTATGTATATAATAAGAAAATCACAAAAATGTAACCAATACTCCAAGAAATGCTAATATTAGTTTATAATCCATACTATTTTTTCTTTAATTTCTTATAAGCTAAGATTCAAAGTCCTAATCAAATTATCTTAAATCAATATTTTTTATATAAATTATGTGATACTTTTCTATCATATCTACTAACTAAAACAACATAATTATTCTTATCTTTTTCTAGTTTATTTAAAGTAGAAGTAAAAATTTTTTTTCAAACTCACTTACTTCTCTGTTTTCTATTAACAATAAAATCATCTATATATCAAATTTTTCTTCACAAAAAATAAAAACTAGTAATAGAAATCATTCAAAAAATTCTTTTATATGATTTTCAATGTAATATTAAAAATTTTTTATTTAAACTAAATAATTTTAAAATAATCTTGGCAATTTTACTATAAATTATCCGTGTTCATATTTTATTCAACAACCTTCTTTCTTGTCTAATTAATTTTTCTTTTTCTTTTAATTCCATTATCTTTATTTAAAACAAGTCTGAAAAACTGAATAATTCAGACAAAATAAATTATTTTATATAATTTTTAACCACCTAAAAGGTTTACAAAAATTAATTACAAAATATCAAATTCACATTCATGTAAAAAAATGTTCTATTGTCCAAAAGTCTAAACAACTAGTTGATTTATTTCACCAAATATATGGAATTTCAAAAGAAAAAATTTGATGCAAATACATACTATTTGGAAATATAAAAATATGAATTATTATCCAAATCAAAGAAAAATAACGAGCAAATTTTATAAAAGTAGTATATTTTTTTATAAAAAAATATCATAATAATACAAAAAGTCCATCAAAAATAATTCTATTAGCCCAAAATTCAACTCAAGCGAACCAATTAGTGATAAAACTTGATGAAACTGTTTCTAAATAATGTTCTACTGTTTCCCATGTAAAAGATATAAATAAAACAAAAATAATTTCTATAAAATTTTCTCTTTCTTTAAAAGATAAAGATTTTTTTTTAAATAATTTATATATTTTTTTCATGTAATTTTTCTATTTAACTACAAAATTAACAATTTTTCAAGGAACATAAATTTCCTTAATTAAATTCTTTCACTCTATCCATTTTGAAACATTTTTATTTTCTCTGGCTAACTTAAGTACTTCATCTTTTTCTAAATCTTTTGGTATTTCAATAGTACCTCTTAATTTACCTAAAACTTGAACTGCAATTTTTATAACATCATCAACTATCATTTTTTCATCGTATTCAGGCCATTTAGAATAAAATATTGAATTTTGTAATTCTTCATCCTTTCATTCTAATTTATGTCACAAATTTAATAATCAAATTCTTTCTTGTTCCCATAATTCTTCAGCTAAATGTGGTGCAAATGGATGTAATAATTTTAAAAATGTTCTTCTAAAAACAAAATAGTTTTTTCAAGGAACATGCTTTAATAATATAATCAATGCAGCAATAGCAGTATTGAATTTATAATTTTCAATATCTTCTCAAACTTTTTTTATAGTTTTGTGTAATAATTTCATACTAAATTCTTCATCCTTTTCTTTAATAGTTTCTGGTGTTCATAATCTATCAGTTAAAACAAATTCTCTTTCTACTTTTTCCAAAAATCTCCTAACTCAAACTATTCCTCTTGTATCCCAAGGAGCAGTATCTTTAAATTCTGCCATATACATCTCATATAATCTAAGACTATCAGCTCAATATTCTTCAACTATATCATCAGGATTTATTACATTTTTTAAACTTTTACTCATTTTTGAAACAATTCTATTCACTTCTTCTCATGAACCTATTTCAAAGTATTTTCAATCTTGTTCTTCTACTAAATCATTAGCAAGTAATCATCAATTTTTTCTTTGAAAAGCATGTGCCAAAATTAATCATTGGTTTTTTAATCTATAAAATGGTTCATCTGTTGGAACTACTCAAATATCAAATAAAAATTTGTGCCAAAATCTAGCATATAATAAATGAAGTACTGCATGTTCAGCTCAACCAACGTAACTATCTACTTCTCACCAATAATTAACTACATCTTTATTTACCAAATCATCATCATTTGTTGGATCCATAAATCTAAGATAATACCAACAAGATCATCCCCATTGAGGCATTGTATTTGTTTCTCTTTTTCAATATAAATTTTCAGCTAATTTTACATTTACAAAATCATCTACTTTTACAAGTGGAGAATGACCATCTCAAGCTGGTTCATATTCATCAACTTCTGGTAATTCCAAAGGTAAATTGTAATCACATACAATTTTACCATATAATCCATCATATATTTTTGAAAATTCTTTATCTCATATCATCAAAATATCACCATCTTTTACCCACGCATCATCACATTTTTCTTTTGGTAAATCTTCTATATCTATATTAGACAAATGAATCAAAGGAATAGGTTCTCCCCAGTATCTTTGTCTAGAAAACAACCAATCTCTCAACTTATAATTCACTTTTTTATGCCCAAATCATTGTTCAGTTGCAAATTCACTCATTTTAGATTTTGCTTCTTCACTTATCATTCATGTGAATTGTCAAGAATCTATCAATATTCAATATTCAGTAAAAGCTTTTGCTTGAACATCAACGTTTTCCTCTTGATTAACAATGCTTTGTTTAATCTCTAAATCATATTTCATAGCAAATTCAAAATCTCTCTCATCATGAGCAGGCACAGACATAACAGCTCAAGTACCATAATTACCAAGTACATAATCTCAAATCCACAATGGTACTTCTTGTCCATTAAAAGGATTTACAATATAAGAACCTGTAAATACTCAAGTTTTTTCTTTATTATCTGCTGTTCTATCTTGATCTGATTGTTTTAAAGAATCACTAATATATTTTTCACACTCTTTTCTACATTCATCACTTATAAAATCTTCTACATCTTTATGATCAGGAGCAAGTACAGCATATGTCATACCAAAAACTGTATCTATACGAGTAGTATAAACTCTAATAGACTTACTATCATCTCAAGATTTTTTCATTTCAAATTCACAACCTTCACTCTTTCATATCCAATTTTTTTGCATATCCTTTATACCTTCTGGCCAATCTAATCTATCAACATCTTTTAATAATCTATCAGCATATTTTGTAATAGCAAGTACCCATTGTCTAATCTTTCTTTTTTCAACTTTTTCTCAACATCTTTCACAAGTAAAATCGTTTA
>CAZJHB010000131.1:0-3979 GCA_964545685.1 uncultured Candidatus Peribacteria bacterium
CTTTGTTTGTTTGAAAATCTAGCAAATCCTTATAAAATTTTGGGGAAACTATAATTTATATATAAATCCCTTTACAAAATATAAAAATCCTTTATTATATATCTTAATGATTATTAATTAAAGTTTTAAAAATATATGATAACTACTAGATTCGCACCAAGTCCAACTTGATATGTTCACATTTGAAGTTTGAGAACAGTTTTGTATAATTATTTATTTGCCAAAAAAAATAATGGTAAATTTATGCTTAGAATTGAAGATACTGATAGAAATAGATTAGTAGAATGAAGTGTTGAGAATTTACTTAATGTACTTGCATCTGTTTGATTAATTCCTGATGAAGGTCCAAATAATCCTTGAGATTTATGACCATATTATCAATCTGAAAGATTAGAAATATATAGAAAATATATTGATGAGTTAGTAAAAAATGATAAAGCTTATTATTGTTTTTGTTCTAGTGAAAGATTAGATAAACTTAGAGCTGAACAAAAAGAATGCTCTTTACCTACAAAATATGATAAAAAATGTAGATATTTAAGTGATGATGAAATAAAAGAAAAATTAGAAAATAATGAGCCTTATACTATTAGATTAAAAGTACCTGAGAATACTCAAGTAGTTTTTGATGATATTATAAAAGGGAAGATAAAAGTAATGACAAAAGATATTGATGAACAAGTTTTATTAAAAACTGATTGATTTCCTACATATCATTTAGCAAATGTTGTTGATGATCATTTAATGTGAGTAACACATGTAATTAGATGAGATGAATGGACTCCTTCTGCTCCTAAACATATTTTATTATATGATGCATTTGGGTGGGAAAAACCAAGCTTTGCTCATATTCCATTATTACTTTGAAAAGATAAAAAGAAATTATCAAAAAGAACATGAGATGTTTCAGTTGAATCATATTTAGAAAAATGATATTTAGTTGAAGCATTAATGAATTATATAGCATTATTAGGATGGAATCCAAAAACTACAGAGGAATTTTTTACAATGGAAGAATTAATTACAAGATTTGACTTAAATAATGTACATAAAGCATGAGCTGTATTTGATATAGACAAATTGAATCATTTTAATAGTCATTATTTAAAAAATATAGATATTGATGTACTTTATGATAAGATGATGTATTATTTTAATAAATATGAACATGAATTTTATGAAGAAATAAAAGAATTTTGAGATGATTTTAATAAAAAAGTATTAGGGGAATTAAAAACAAAAATTAAAAAATTTGATGAATTTAAAGAAGCAACTACATTTATTTATAATGATTTAGAAGATTTTGACAATAATCTATTATTAAATGAGAAAATGAAGATTGATTCTTTTGAAGTTGTAAAAAAATGATTAGAGATTTCTTTAGATATACTTAAAAATAATGATGATTTCGATTCTATTAATAGTATAAAAGAAATATTTATTGAAAAAATTAAAGAAGCATGAATGAAAAATTGACAAGTTTTATGGCCTACAAGAGTAGCTTTAAGTTGAAAACAATTTTCACCTTGAGCATTAGAATTAATTTATATCTTGTGAAATGAAGAAGCTACAAAAAGAATAAAAAAAGTTTTGGAGATTTTGTAATTTTGTTATATAATATAAAAGGATAACATTATTAAATTTAAAATATAAAAATAATAAATATGAAGTTTTGAGCATTAAAATGATTAGTTGAAAATGTTTTAAAAAGCTATAGATGTTCAGAGTGTAGTTGTGAAGTTAATGAAGAAAATATAGATGTAATTTGAGCTGCTTGAAATACTGTAAATATTGATATAGAATGTTCTAATTGTGGTAAACATTCAATGATTAAATCTGAAGTTTTGACTTTAGATTTATCAAATATGAATATAACAAAAGAAAAATTGTGAAATATTAAAGCTGAACTATGAAAAATACAAGGTAAAATTAATCTAAAAAAAGATTCTATTAAGGATGAATTAATAATAAATTTAAACAAAAGTTTGAAACAAGAAAAAATGAATGTATCTGATTTATTTTGATCTGACGAAAAATAAGCTTGATTTTATTAAAAAAAAAACTACAATTTTTAAACAAATTGTAGTTTTTTTAAAAATATTATGATTAGAAAAATTTTATTGATATTATTAATAATAATTATATGATATATACTTATTATTTTTAAATTGCCACTTTTAGGCGATAGTATTGCAAAAGCCTTTTGATTAGAAAAATTTAATAAATTGGTAGTTTCAATTTGAAATATATATACAAACGTAGTTACAGATTTACCTAATGAAGAAGAATTTATAAATAATTATGAAGATACTGTAAGTTGAGCAATATTATTAAAAGATAAAGTTGTTAATTGATTAGACGATGCAAAATCATTTGTAGACAATATAAGAGTGAATTTATCTTGAGCTGGTGATTTTGTAGATGAAGTAACTAATAAAGTTTGAGATATTGAAGATAAATACAATGAAGTAACGGATGCATTATGAGATACTGTAAATACTGTAAATAATGTAATTGATAATCTAGAAATTGTTCCAGTATGATCTCCAAATTCTTGAGATTCTTCAAGTACAGGTGAAATAATTAATACTTGAGAATTAAATTAAAATATATTTAAATAAACATAATGAAAAAATACTACATAAAAACATTTGGTTGTGCGATGAATCAAGCTGATAGTGAAAAAATTGATATGATACTAACTAGTTCTGGTTTTAGTAAAGTAAATACATGAGATGAAGCTGATTTGATAATTTTTAATACATGTAGTATAAGGCAAAAATGAGAAGATAGAGTTTTTTGACTTATTACTAAGTATTTGAGAGATAGAAAAAAGAATAATAAAAGTATTGTTATTTGAATAACTGGTTGTATGGTTAGAAAGACCTGAGTTAATAATAAATATTTTGAAAAGGTTATAGAAAGAAAAAGAGCTAAAAAAATTGAATATCTTAAAGATTCAAGTTGAATATTTAACAATGATGATAAATTATTTCCAAGGTTAAAAAAACTTGATTTTACCTTAAGAATAGAAGAAATAAAGTATCTAACCTATATTCTATCAGTAATTTATTGAGAAAATATATCAAAAGACATTAATCTTGAAGAATATTTAAAAATAGAACAACTTAGAAAAAATCCTAGTTCTGTATCTATAATAATTCAAACTTGATGTGATAATTATTGTAGCTATTGTATTGTACCTTATACAAGATGAAGAGAACAATCAAGGGATAAAAATGAAATAATAAATGAAATTAAAAAAACTGTAAAATCATGAGCAAAAGAAATTAATTTGATCTGACAAAATGTAAATTCATATTGAAAGCAATTCTGAGATAAAAATAAATGGAATAAAGAAAAATCTAAATGGAATAATTCAAGTTCTTTTAAATCTCCTTTTAGAGATTTATTAGAAGAAATCAATAAGATAGAATGAATCGAAAGGATTAGATTTACCTCAAGTAATCCTCATGATATGACTCAAGATATTTTAGATGCACATTTTGATTTAAATAAAACATGCAATTATTTACATATTGCATTACAATCTTGAAATGATGATATTCTTAAAAAAATGAATAGAAAACATACTTATAAAGATTTTAAATATATTGTAGATTATTTAAGAAATATAGATCCATTATTTTCTATTTCTACTGATATTATTGTTTGATTTTCATGAGAGACTGATGAAATGTTTGAAGATACATTAAATGCTGTTAGAGAATGTGAGTTTGACTTTATTTATAATGCTAGATATTCAGTAAGAAAATGAACTCTTGCTGCTAAGTTTTTTCCTGATGATGTTTCAGAAGAAAAAAAATCTGAAAGATGGCATAAATTAAATAATTTACTGAAAGAAATGGTTTTGAAAAGAAATAAATTAATGCTTTGAAAAATTGAAAAAGTAATGATTAATTGAATTAAAAATTGAGAATATTATTGAAGAACCAGAAATTTTAAAGAAGTATATTTT
>CAZJHB010000132.1:0-3912 GCA_964545685.1 uncultured Candidatus Peribacteria bacterium
AAATTATCTTCTACTTCCATATTTCAAAAAATTAAAAAATAATACTTCAATTATAAACTCAAAGTATTATTTTTCAAATTTAATATTTAGAAATTATTTTTACTCATTTCAAAAATCTAAAAAATAATGATACAAAGTAAAATCATTTCAAATTCTTTTATTCTTTTCAAAATATCAATTTATAGAAATAAAACTATCTTCTTTTTTTAAAACATATTTTCATATTAAAACTTCATCTTTTTCATCATTATTTTCAATTTTTTCTTTTATATTTTTTATTATTGTCATTAAGTTTCAATTTTCTATAACAAATCAAAGCATTCAAGCTACATCTCAATTATCTTTTATATCGTCAGAATAATTTGTTACTCAATCTTTATTTTTAAATCTATTAACTCAATTTTTAATATATTCATTATTTAAATTACATCATCAATCCAATCTCTTAGCTTCAATTAAAAAATTAAATCATAAACTATAAATAGTATAAACTAAATCCTTTCTTCCCTTTCATCTTCAAACTTCTTTTTGAAAATTACTATATCAATAATCTTGCAAATACTTAAATATATAATCTCTTATACTATTTTCTTGAGAAAAAGTTTTTTCTAATGCAAATATTACAGCTTTATTTTTATCAGCTCTTGCTTTATCTAATTCTAATTTTCAGTCATAATAAACTGCTTTGATTTTTTCAAAACAATCTATTATTAAATTTTCTTTTTTATCTTCTAATTCTAAAACCAAATTCATTATTTTATTTTTATATTTTTAAAAATTAATTCATTTTCATATAAACTATCTTTATAAGCATTTGATAAAGTCCAATATTTTCTTTTATTTGGTTTAATAATAAATAAATATTTTTTTTCTGGTAAATATACTCTAGAATTTTCTATTCACTCAAAAATATTCTTACTTTCCAAACTACTTAAAAGTAATTCTTTACTTAAATTATCAAATTTTTCTTTAATTTTTCAATTATTAAAACCAAAACAAACCCAAGATAATCATAAAATACTATCATTTCAATATTTATAATCTATATTTTTTCATATGATTCATTGTCTTTTCATCAAAATTCATGCTCTTGAATCAATAAAATGTTTTATAAATAAATTTCAATAAGCTTTTAAATCAATATTCTCCTTAATATTATTTTCTCAATTTTCTAAACTAAAATCTTTTATAATTTGTTTATCTATTTCAGAAAAAATATTATAAGCAATCATTACGTATTTATCTAATTCTTCTTCTTTTAATTTTATCTCTTTTTCTTTATATTTTTCTTGATATAAATCATAAATTTCTTTTGCTAAATTAGATATTTTTTTAAATAATTCATTATTTTCATCAAAATTTGGAATAGGAATATTTTTTACCTCTTTTGCTAATAATTCTTGAAATTTTCATCATTCTAATGATTTTCTAGATGTATAATTTTCAATAAAATAATTATTAATTAAATGTGAATTTAATATTCATAAAATATAAAAATAATAATTTTCTTTTTTATTATTAAATTTTAATACATATGTTTTACTTAAAAAATATGCATTTTCTTTAATAAAAGAAAATAATTTATTTTTAGAATTAAATAGAATTTTATTTCATATAAAAATATCTTTAGAATTTATTCTATTTTTTATACTACTAATATTTTTATTTTTATATATAATATGAAAAATTTGATTTTCTTTTATAAGTTGTTTGTAATTAATAAATTTATTTTTATTATTTATTTTATATCTATCTATATCATCAATTTCAATAAATAAATCATTATTTTTATTTTTTAAATTTTCAATTGAATTATTAAAAAGTTCTTTTTTATCTTTTTCCGTTGAGATTTGAAATCAAGAAAAAGCTCTATTTGTAGTTACATCATCTAAAGTTTTTTTATTTTTTATTAAATTATTTATTAAATTCAAATCATATTTATCTCATTTGTATAAAATTCACCATTTATCTATATTTTTTAAAAGTTCTTCTTTTGAAATTTCAATATTTTTTCAATCAATAGTAAAAATATAATATTTTGAAAAATTTGTTTCTTCAATTTTAAAAACTTTAGTAATATAATCTTCTTTTTTATCATTTATTAAACTAATTAAAGTTGCAGGTTCTTTTGTATTTTCAAATAAAAATTCATTTATATTATTAAAATTTATCAATTCATCTAAAACAAAATTTTCTAGTAAAAATCTTCTAAACTTATCTCATTTATTTCTATAATAATTTTTACTATTTGTTAACAAACATATTTTTCATCAATCTTTAACATATTCTTTAGATTTTATTATAAAGTACTCAGAGACTTCAACGGATTTTATTTTTAATTTTTTTTCTATTTCTTTTTTATATTCATTACTAAACAAACACTTACTCCATGGTGGATTTCAAAAAATATAATCAAATTTATACCTAAATTTAATTTTTTTCAGATCTTTTATAACTAACTTTTCACTTTCATTATCAAATTCTCATCACAATAAAGAATCTCATTTAATTAAATTTTTAGTTTTAATTAAATTTGGAAATTTATTTTCTTTATTTTTATAATCATTTCATATTCATTTTAATAATTCCAAATACAAACTAAATTCAGTAATATAAATAGAATTTTCTTCTAAATCTGATCAAAATATAGTTTCTTCAAGAATTTTTTTTCTTTTATTAAAATCTAATTTTTTTCAAAATTTTTCTAAATGAGTAATTATTAATTCAAAAGCTGATACTAAAAAAACTCAACTTCAACAAGTTGGATCATATATTTTAGGAAAAGTATTTTCAAAATCATATTTATTTAAATCATTTTTCAAATATCTATCTAAAATACTTTTTACAACATTTGGTCTAGTATAAAATATTCATAAATTTTTTTTATTTGATTTATCATGAATATGAGCTAATAATCATTCATATATATTTGAGATTAATAAAGTAGGAATATATTTAAAATCATACTTTTCAAAAAATAATTTTCCTTTAGAATCTCTAAAATTAATACTTAGTTGTTCATTTTTAAAATTTCAAGTTCTATCAAAGAATAGTTTTTTAAAAACATCAAAATTTTCTTCATTATTAAACTCTTTATTTTTCCAAATATCTAGTTGTTCTTCTGCAAATAATTCTCAATTAAATTTATTTTTAATTTCTTTTAAAAACTCATAAATATCTTTTATGTTTTTTATTTTTAAAGGTATAATATCTATTTCATTATCCTTTAAAAAACAAACAAAAAGCATTTGTAAAATAACTTTTACTAATATTTTATCTATATCTCAAACATCTTTTATAGATTTATTCTTTTCTTTTAAAATTTGAAAAACTTGTTTTAAATCATTTAATAATTCTGTATTTACAGTATTTTCTTTTTTTCTATCACCTAAAAGATTATTAAATTTTTGTGCATAATTTCAATTATTCTTAATACTATTAGATATATTTTCTAATATAAATTCATATCTTGAATTATTTTTAGAAGATAATAATTCAACTATATTTTTTTCCTTTATTTTTTCTAATATTACATTATTTTTATTATAATTAAAATTTCTTATATCTCATATATAAATCGTTGAATTATTAATATCTATTGAAATAATTATATTTGAAGTTCATCTATTCCATAAAATTTTACTTTCATTTTTTTCAATTTTTTTGTCTCACTCAAAAGATATATAAAATATTATATTTCAGTCTTTTTTATACTCAAAAAAACTTATATTATCATCTATTTTTGATAATATATTTTTTTCAAAAAGATTTTTCTGAAATTTTTCCATAATAAGTATTTTATATTTGTATAATAATATTAACAATATATTTATTTTTTGCAAAAATTATTAAAACTTTTTTCTACAACTCAACAACTGACAATAAACAAGCAGGAATATAATAATTATTCTC
>CAZJHB010000133.1:0-3912 GCA_964545685.1 uncultured Candidatus Peribacteria bacterium
TGACTAGCTGAATTATATGGTACTTTTATAAATCAACTATTACTTTGATTTATATCATTAGAAAATTCTTCTAAACCATCATTGTGCATATTTCTAGCAGTGTTCATAATCATTAAAATTATTAAAATAAAAAAAATCTCTCTTAGTTTTACCTAAGAGAGTTTTGCTAAATATAATTTATTATGTAAGTTTTAAGTCTAAATTTAATTTACAGCAAATAATACCCTTAGGTTTATACCTAAAAGCACTAGAAGGACTAATAAATTAAATTTTTGAATCATTTTTCTTCTTACAATTAATAAGTACGGTGAATTCTAGTAATTTTTTAATATTTGTCAAAAAAAATATTTTTTTTAATTTTTTGAATACTTAAAAACAGTGTGAGTTTTTCAGCCTTTACTTAATAGGATAAATATAATGTTTAAAATTTTTTTATTTAACTATATCCCAAATTGGTTTTTGTAAAGAATTTCATATTATTTCCGATTGTTTCTTTATTTCTTTTAAATCTCAATGATTAAATATATTTATTCTAGTTCAATCATTTTTTACCAAATTTACTTCATAGCAAAGGTAGTGATTTTGTTCAGAATTACTTAATGATTTTGCTATTAATTGAATTGCATATATATCATCAAACTTTAATTTTCATTTTTTTAAATTAAACATCCAATACAATATAATTCTCTTTTCATGAGTATTAAATTCAATTTTATAGTTTGTTGTGATAAAATTTTTTAAATTAATTAAAAATCAAAGAATAAGTACAAATATAAATATATAGTATAATATAAAAAAATTTTCTTTAATTTCTACAAACCAATCTTTGAGTTCATTTATACTTATATAGTCAAGATACATAAATATAATAATTAAAATAACAAATAAAAAAAATATAAAATTAAATATCTTATATCAATAATTCATTCTTATAGATATCATATCTGCTTCTTGTTTTAAAATGCAATTATTTCTTCTACTTCAACTATTTTTTAACCTTTTCCATTTTATATTATAAACAAAAGAGTTGTTAAAACTTTTAAGTATATTTTCAAATGAATCATTCTTTTTTAATCAATATTTCTCAATTTTTTTATCAATAAAATTTTTAATTATTTCTTTCATATTATATTAATTATATATATTCTTTACTTAATTTTACCATTTAAATAAAAAATAATCAATATTAATCCACATAAATTTTTTTCACCTATACTTTTTTATTATTCTTCCATACAATTTGTAATAACTAGTAAAATACTTATAAATAAAATATCAATATCAATTATTTCAATTTGTAATTTTTTATATTTTTAAGTTATTTTTATTAATTTACTTGAAAAATATTTTTTATTCATACAATAAAGGATGTAGAATTTTTCTACAAGCCTAGTTTTTTAATGCACCCGTAGCTCAGCTGGAAGAGCACCAGGCCGCGAACCTGGGTTTGCCGTGGGTTCAAATCCTGCCGGGTGCACCATTCTTCGCTAATACTTCTTCGCTAAAGCTACGAAGTACATGAACTACGAATGGCACAGCCATTCTTTTGTGATGAAACATTCTTGTTTGAATATAAAATAAAGTAAATCAACTCTTAAAATTAAGAGTTGATTATTTTTTTTATTATAATTTAATATTATAATCTTTAATTATTTTTGAATATTCTATATTTTCAATTTTTGCAATATCTTGTAACATACTTTTTGCTGTTTTAGGTGATATTCTTTATGAAATCAAACAGTTAATCAATATCAATTTTTTTCATAATGAAAATGACTTCATTTCGAACGAGAAAGGACAAATCAATAATCATTTAAAATTTTTGTAATTATATTATATTTTAATGGCATAATAATTTTTCATTATCATTATCTAAAAAGTTATATAATCTAGTTACTTTTTCTGATTTATTATTATCTAATGAAATACTTAATCCTTCTTTTATATCATTCATTAATTCTTTTTGTGTATTTCAAAGTCAATAAACTATTTCTTTTCAAGCATTTACTCTAGCTCAAAATTTTCAATCTTTTTCCAAAAATATTTTTATGTCATACATATTTTGAATATTAATATATAGAAAACTAAATAATAGTATAATAATTAATTATGAAGTAACAAATTTTTTATAATAATTCTAGAATTAACACAGACACTTTTTTGGGGATAATATAAATGCCCATTAACACCCTAAAAAAATGTCTTATGAAAACTATACTAAAAAATGAAAAAAAAATATATTATAAAAAAACAAACACAGCATGTTTTCCCATGCTGTGTTAAATAAAACAAAGATTCTTATTTTTTACGATATTTCACTATTATTATTTATCTTCATACAAAATCATCATAATAAGTACATGAGCATCTTGGTCAATAGTTGCTGTTATTGTAATACTTAGAACTGTATCGTAAATTTTTTCAATTGTTTTTAATGTCTCATTCAATTCAGTATTATGTTTTTTCAAACAATCCTCAAAAATAACATCTCTTGTGCTAATCGGTAAATCGGTTTGTTTTCATACTTTCCTTAACTATCTGATAATATTTCAAGTATATATAAAAATAAATTAATTATATCAAGATATAAATTTACAGATATACTTATAGCAGTTCACCAAGATTCATCTGAAGCCATTTTTTCAAGAGTATTAAAATCATAAATCAAATAACCCGTAAATATAATTACTCAAAAATATGCCTTTATTAATGAAAAAACTTTAGATTTAAATATAAAAATATTTAATAATCACATAACTATAAGAATAAGTAATGATATAAATAAAAACATTCACATAAAACTAAAATCTATATCACTAATAAAAACTAAACTTGATGTTGCAAATACTGCTATTGCTGTTGAAAACATAGCTTGAGCAACAATTTTGTTCCA
The DNA here is from genome assembly GCA_964545685.1 of uncultured Candidatus Peribacteria bacterium. Classification (GTDB taxonomy): domain Bacteria; phylum Patescibacteriota; class Gracilibacteria; order BD1-5; family UBA6164; genus CAZJHB01. The sequence continues at coordinate 2,894 of CAZJHB010000133.1, forward strand.
TTTTTCATTTGAAGGATGATTTTTTAAATATTCATCTAATTGTTTTAGTTGTTCAGTATTTAATTTTTCTCATTTTTTTAATACTATAGAATTTTCTCTTAAAAAACCTTTTATTTTATGAGAGTTTCACATAGATCTAATTGCTGGAGCTATCATCCATCAAATAAGTGCGGCAAAAATAGCTACCAAAACTAAATTAATTGGAAATACATCAGCAAACATTGTAATTATAAATAATAAAGCAAAAATTCATATTATAATCCCCCATCAAAATCATCAACTTGATTTATTATTTTTATAAGCTGAAAATGCTGTAATTAAAAGCATAAAACCAACTATAAAAAAAGTACGTGCAAACAATAAATTAAACATAGTATTTGTATAAAAATATAATATATTTAATTATAACATATTATTAACATATATAGCAAAAAAAGGTTACTACCAACTGAGTTATGATATTAAAAAATAATCCTAATTTTTAGGATTATTTTTTACTTTAAAATTCAAAAAAAAGTCAAAAAAAGATTTGCAAAAATCAATAAAAAAAGTATAATATTAGTATAAAATAATAGCTTAATTAAAGAAAAAACTAACTAAAAAATATGCATAAAAATTTACATAGAAATACAAAAAATGAATTAATTGATGAAATATTAAAATTAAGAGATAAAGTAAAAGATTTAGAAGAAGAAAATAGTAATTTAAAATGAAAATTAAATACTAATATGAATAATTCATGAAAACCATCATCAACAGAATTGTTTAACAAGAAAACAAAAGTAGTTAATTTGAGAAAAAAATGAGAAAAACCTGTATGATGAATTAAATGACATAAATGAGCTAATTTAAAAAGAAGTGAACATGTAGATGAAAAAATAATATTATCTCAAAAAGTTTGTGAAAATTGTTGATCAAATATTTTGAATTGACTTTCAAAAATAGTAAAATCAGTAACAAGACAAGTAATTGATATAGATAAACCAAGTAAAAAAGTAATAGATTATGTAATTGAGGAT
>CAZJHB010000134.1:0-3906 GCA_964545685.1 uncultured Candidatus Peribacteria bacterium
GCATTATCTTTAGCTCATTTCATAGCAACCATACGTGCAGAATGTTCAGATGCTTTAGATTCTAACAAAATATCTGTAAACATCATATCTTGTATCATTGGTATAACTTGTTCTACTAATTCATATTCTGATGGTTCAAATTTATATGAACTAATTTCTTTCTCTAATTCTTCTTTTATAGTATCAACATCATCAACAACATCTGATAAGTAATCTTTTATTTTTTCAGCATCTATAGGTAAAGAAGTTTTAGCAACTGAAATTTGTTTAATAGTATTAACATAGTGATTATAAAAAATAACTACTTTACTATATTTTCAACTCAAAAATTCTTTTCTAATCATAGTTGAAATATCTTTTGTAAAAACAGGTTCAATATAATCTGAAAAATCTTGTGAAAAATCAGCAATTAATTTATTTCAAGTCTTTACAACAAAATTTGCTGCTTTTTTTCAAATTGTAATAAATTCTAATTTTTCATCTGTGTTTTTAGCATATTCACTAATTTTTTTCATTATATTAATATTATAACCTCAACAAAGTCATTTATTTGATGTTACAACAACAGCAAGTGTTTTATTTCATTCTCATTGTTTAAAAAGAGGAAAATCTTCTAAAAATCATTCAATTCTAAAGAAAATTTTTGACATTTCAAAAACAAAATTTCTTTTTGATAATGCCAAATCTTGGGCTTTTTTCATTTTTACAGTTGAAATAAGCTCCATTGCTTTGGTTATCTTCTGAGTATTTTTAATTGATCAAATTTTTCTCTTTATTTCTTTAGCATTTGCCATATTTTTTAATATTTAATTAAATATTTATTATATATTTTTTCTCCTATATATGTTAATAAATAGGTTAAAATAAACTTTGGGGAAACACATAGGTTTACCCCCTAAAAGATTATTTATATATTTCTACAGTTTTTTTGATTAATTCAATAACTTTTGTTTCAACTTCATCTGACATTACTTTTTCATCTGTGATACTTTTAATTATAGTTTTTTCTTGTTCTAAAGCGTTATATAAATCTGTTTCAACTTTGTTAATATTTTCTATTTTTATATCATCTAAATAACCTTTTGAAGCTGCATAAAGAATTACAACTTGTTTAGCAGCTACAACTGGTGAGTAAACTCATTGTTTTAATAATTCCATCATTCTTTCTCATCTATCTAATTGTTTTTTAGTTTCTGCATCTAAATCTGAAGCAAATTGTGAAAATGCAGCTAATTCTCTATATTGAGCAAGATCTAATTTCAAAGTACCAGAAACTTTTTTCATAGCTTTTATTTGTGCTGAACCTCATACTCTTGATACAGACAATCAAACATTAATTGCAGGTTTTTGACCAGAATTAAATAAATCAGATTCCAAAAATATTTGACCATCAGTAATTGATATTACATTTGTTGGAATATAAGCTGATACATCTCAAGCTTGAGTTTCAATTATTGGTAAAGCTGTCATAGAACCAGCTCATAATTCATCATTTAATTTTGAAGCTCTTTCAAGTAATCTTGAATGTAAATAAAAGACATCTCAAGGATACGCTTCTCTTCAAGGTGGTCTTCTTAAAAGAAGTGACATTTCTCTATATGCATTTGCTTGTTTAGATAAATCATCATATATAATTAATGAATGTTTTCCATTAAACATAAAATATTCAGCCATTGCACAACCTGAATATGGAGCTAAATATTGCATTGAAGCAGGATCTGATGCTCAAGCTGCAACAACAATAGTATAATCCATTGCTCATCTTTTTCTTAATTCTTCTACTATTCTAGCAACTTTTCATTCTTTTTGACCAATAGCAACATAAACACAAGTAATTCAAGTACCTTTTTGATTTAATATAGTATCAATAGCAACTTGAGTTTTACCAGTTTGCCTATCTCAAATAATTAGTTCTCTTTGTCCTCTACCAATTGGCACTAAAGCATCAATTGCTTTTATACCTGTTTCTAATGATTCATGTACAGATTTTCTAGACATTACTCATGTAGCAACTCTTTCAACTGGATAAAATTCTTTTGACTTTATTTCTCCTAAACCATCTATAGGATTACCTAAAGCATCTACTACTCTACCTATTAATTCATCTCAAGCAGGAACTTCCAAAATTCTACCAGAAGATTTAACTTTTTGACCTTCTTTAATTTTTGAAAAACCACTAAGTACAACAACTCATATAAAATGTTCTTCCAAATTTAAAGCAATACCAGTAGCTCAAGAATCAAATTCTACTACTTCATTATAAGAAACATTTCTTAATCAAGACACTTTTGCAATACCATCTCATAAGTAAAATACTTCTCAAATATTTTCTACTTCTTTATTTACATCAGTAGAATCTATTTTATTCTCTATTTCACTTATAATATTATTTAATATATCTTTTGACATACTCTATATTTATTAAAAATTAATTACACTTGTGTCCTCCGAAACTCGTGTCCTTCGTAGCTTCAGCGAAAAAGGATTAGTGTAGGAGGATTGTCCTCTTTTTCCCGTTAAAGCAGGATCCCCAAAGAACTAGGGGAAATAGCTACCTAATTTGTTTTTCTATTTTAGAAAAACTAAGATCAGCTACAAAATCATCTTTATAAACCTTTAATCATCATTTTATAGCATCATTTCTTTCAAATAATATTTCACTTTCGCTAGGTTCTTCTCAAAAAGATTCTTTGTAAATTTTTTTACTAAGAGTAAATAATTCTTTTTGATCAATCTTTCAATAATATTCTACTAAATATTTAGATTTATTATTAATTGACAAATTAAATAACTCTTCACCTCTTTTTCAAAGTTTATTTCTTAACTCTTTATACTTTTTAACATTTTTTAATAAAATTTTTAAAGTAGAGAGATCCAAATTGTTAATATCTTTTATATTCATTATTACATTTTAATAGAATTAATTTCTTTTTCAATAAAATCTTTGTTAACTCTTTCTTTTTCAAATAATTTTTCATTTATTTTTAAAGATAAATCAATAACTTTAGATTTTATTGAATTAAGCATAACATTTCTTTCTTTTTCTATATCAGTTCTTGCTCAAAGTAAAATAGCTTGTGCTTCTCTATTTGCATCATTAAGTATTTTTTCTTTATTAGCTTTTGCTAAATTAATAGAATTTTGTTCCATTTCAACAATTTTTGTTTTTGCATCTGAAATTATTTTACCAGCTTTTTCTTCTGCTTCATTCATTTTTGCTTCTACTTCAGAAGAAACATTCTCTAATTTAGAAAGTTCTCTTCTTCTTTCTTTAATCAATTTTATAAGGCTATCTCACAAAAATTTTTTAAATACAAAGAATAATATTCAAAAATTTATAATTTGAGCTAGAATTAACCAAATATTTAAATCCATATTATTATAATTAAAAATTAAAAATTATCCTAAAACATTAAACGCAATTATAAGACCATATATAGCAATTACTTCAACTAATGCTAAGAATAAAACCATAAACACTAATGATTTAGTTTTATTAGCTGGATTTCTATTCATAGCTGAAAAAGCTCATCAAACTAAATATCCTTCTCATATTCAAGCTCACAATCAAGCTAAACCAATTGCTAATCAAGCTCATAATGCTATAATTCAATTACTTAATTCTTGACCCAAAATTGAAAATGCGACTACTAAACCATAAATTGCTGCTGATTCAGTTAAAGCTATTCAAAGAATTGTTACTGTCAGAAAATAATTAGACATGGCAAATTTCTTTCATATATAATAAAGAGATTTTTTAGCTAATATTCACTCTCATAATCATACTCATAATCAAGCTAATCATACTGCTATTCATGCTCCTATAGATTGTAATCAAGTTAAATCTAATGAACCTAACATTTGAAAAGCTATAACTAAACCATATATTGCTGCTGATTCTACTAA
>CAZJHB010000135.1:0-3864 GCA_964545685.1 uncultured Candidatus Peribacteria bacterium
ATTTTATTATTAAAGTAATTATACTTACTTATAAATTATTTTATTAAAAATTTTTATATGAAAAAAATATCAATATTTTTGTTATTATTATTTTTAGTTTTTTCTTGTAAAAAAGAAGAAACTAATATTATTGATGTAGCTATAATAAATGAAAATTCAGTTGAAATGGAAGAAAATGTAGAAGATGAATTTATAGAAAATGTAGAAGATGAATTTATAGAAAATGTAGAAGATTGAATTGAAGAAGAAATAATCAGTATGTGAGTAAAATTAAATAAATATTGTATATTAAATGATTTTTGTATTCCTAGTAATTTATCTATTAAAGAAGAATGAGATTATTATATAGCTGAAAATAAATCGTTAGAAGATGAAGAATATTTTGAAGAAGTTTATAAATTATCTAAAAATTTTGATTATTTTGAAAAAACTTTGAAAGAGACTATGTATATAGAAGAAGTTAAAGTTTTTAAAGTATGAGATAATTATGTTAAATCTGTAGATGAAAAGTGATGTTGATGATCAAATTTAGAACAAGAAGTAATTGACAAAGATTGAAATAAGATAAATGATTTTTTATTATCAACTCATATAAGTTCAATTAATATATGAAATATTAAATATGTACCAACTTTAGTTTGAAAATGATGATTTTGACAACCATTAGATAGTTTTAATAATTTTAAAGTATATAGAGCTGAAGATAATGAATATAAAATTTATAAAGATGAAGAAGAATTTCAAACATTTGTTGAAGAAAAAGTTTTAAATGAAGATAAAAAGTTATATGGTTCATATATTGCAAATTATAAAGATTATCCATGAATTTATGTTATATATAATTCTGTTTGATATGATGATTCTAGTTTTAGAGTTGTGTGGCTTTGAACTGATGAAGAATATCTTTCTGAAAATATTTTAGAAAATTGAAATTATTATGATTTGAGTATTACAAATAAAATTATTTGATATTATAGTTGAGAAAATGCAATGCAATGATTGTTTGATAAAGAATGAAATAGAATAACTAAAGTTAGTAAGGATAAGTTAGCTATTTTTAAAATGAAAAAACTTAATGAAAAAGGAAATTATTTAGTATATTTTAATGAATGATATAAACTACAGTATTTTGTTGAAATGTGTAAACCGGTTGTTTATTATTATTCAAAAAATATAGAAGAAAATACTTTGACTTTAAATTTAAAAAAATGAGATTATTTTACTAATTTAATCCCAGAACTAGATGATAATAATTCATGGAATTTTGTGTCAGATAATTCTCAAATAAAAATAGAAAATCAAAATTATGATTATATGTATTATTCACTCGTTACTGTTTGATATACACATAATAAAGATTGATGGATTGTTAAATGAGCAAATATAGTAGAATTTTTTGAAGAGAAATTGGATAAAATAAATTTTAATAAAAAAGAAAAAACAGATTTTATAGATTTTTGGAAAAATGAATATGAAACTGATAAATATTATTTTGTTTCATTCAAATATAAAGATGAATTAGATAAAATAATAAAATTAAATTTTTCTAAAAAAGTTGATTCAGAGTTTAGGGTATTATTAGATAGTTATGTGATAAAAGATTTTAATTATGAAATATATGAAAACTTTTTGTATAAAAATGTATGAGATAGATTTGATCAATATTTGATTGAAAGATTTGAAAGATGAAAAACCGAAAATGAAGTTTTTGAGTGGGGATGAGTTTTAGAAAAAGAGAATGAAACTATTATAAAATAATTTAGTTTATGAAAAAAATATTATTAATAATTTTTTTGATATTTTGGATAAGTTCTTGTTTTAAACAAGAACTTATTTTGGATGATGAATTATTAATTAATGGTGAACAAATAGATGTTTTGAATGAGGATGATTTTAATAATAATAAGCAACATAAAAATGAGAAAGTATTTACTGTAATACCACATCATAATTTAGTAAATACAGAAATAGATATATATTATCAAAGCTTAAAAGAAAAATATAATGATTTTGATAATATAGTAATAATTTCACCAAATCATTTTTATAATAAATATTTTACACCAACAAAAACAGGAAAATATTGTTATGAATTATCTAAGCAAGATTGTGTTAATATAAATATTTTAGGTAATTTAGAAATGGAGGAAAATATTGAATCTTTTAATGAAAAAGATTGATATATAGAAACAAAAGAACATTGAATAGCAAATCATTTTCAGTTTATAAATAAATATTTTAAAAATTCTAAGATTTATTCTGTTTTATTAAAAATAAATACAAAAAAAGATGATAATTTATTGAAATTAGAAGAATATTTGAATAATTATGATTTTATATGAAAAACTCTTTTTATAGCCTCTGTTGATTTTTCTCATCATGTTAATGAAAAAATAGCAGTTTTTCACGATTTAAGTACTATTGATTTTTTGAATAGTTGAAATGATAAAAAATTGGAAGTTGATTGCCCAAATTGTTTGTATTTAATAAAAGATTTATCAAATTTAGAGAATAAAAACTATTTTAATGTATTTCATAGAACTTCTGTTGATAATTATTTGAATATAAACTCTAATTATAATAATACTACACATATTTATTGAGAATTTGAAAATGAAACAAATTTTAATTTAGAAAAAGCTTTTTCTTGAACATATTTGTATTCTAAATTTGATAAAACTAGTTCTTGAACAATAAATCAAAATGAGATTTTTTGAATGTTTTTTTGAGATATACATTTTACAAGATGATTTACAGATTATTATAACTCAAATACTATAGAAGATTATCTTAGTTGTTTTTATTCTAATAATGATTTATTAAGAACTCCAGAACTTTGGCATAATAGATTTTTTTATTGATTTGATTTTGTATGAGTAAATTTAGAAACTTCAGTTTGAACTAAAAATGAATGCCAATATTCGCAAAAAGAAATAGTACTTCAAACAGCTCCTGAATATTTAGATTATTTTAAAAATGTATGAATAAACTTATACAACTTAGCAAATAATCATAGTTATGATTGTTGAGAAATTTGATATACAGCAACAAAAAAATATTTGGATGAAAAGTGATTATATTATTTTTGAGATTGAAGAAAAACTGAAGAGAATATTTTTAAAAAAGAAATAAATTGAACTAAAGTTGCTTTTGTTTGATTTAATGATATTTGAAATCAAATAGATATATCTTCTAAATCAGAAAAAATAAAAAATTTAACTGCTGAAGGATATATTGTTATAGTTAATGTTCATTGGGGATATGAATATGCTCTACATTCAAATGAAAGGCAACAAAAAATAGCTAAAGAATTTGTAGATTCTTGAGCTAAGCTTATTATTTGACATCATCCTCATGTTATTCAAGAATATGAAATATATTTATGAATTCCTATCTTTTATAGTTTATGAAATTTTTTGTTTGATCAACCTTTTGAAAATACTTTAAAATGATATTGAATAATTTATGCTATAAATTGAGAGTGAATAAAATATAATATTTTAGAATTTAATAGAAATTTTAAGAATTATAGGTTTAATTGTGATGAGTTTGAGTAGAAAATTATATTTATTAATAAAGCAAAAGCGGGACAAAGTCCCGCTTTTTTTGAATATTCAATTCTACATATATATCTTATCATATATTTAAATGTTTAACAAGCACAAGTTTTTTTATATTCATCAACTCTTCATGCAAATTTTTCTCTGTTTATTTCTAACATTTGTCAGATATCTAAATTTGGATCAGAATAGTTTAGAACTTCTTTTACTAATTGATTTGTAATATCGCTAGCTTCATTTACACTTATTTTTTCTCTAGTATATCTATTTCTAAATCATTGTATCTTTTGATTCCATTTAGAAT
>CAZJHB010000136.1:0-3802 GCA_964545685.1 uncultured Candidatus Peribacteria bacterium
GCTAATGATAATAATCAAATTAGAATTGATAAATTAAATTTTACATTAAAAAGACAATGATGTAAAAATGTTAAAGTAATTAAATCTGATGCAAGAAATATAGCTAAAAATAATCCTCAATTTATTTGATATTTTGATTGTATAATAGCTGATTTACCTTGTAGTGCAGAATGAAAAATAAATTTAAATAACGAAAAATCTTATTCTTATTGGAATGAGAAAATTTTCAAAAAAAATTATAAATTACAAAAGCAAATTTTACAATCTATAATTCCCCTCTTAAAAAACTGATGAACACTAATATATTCAACTTGTACACTTTCTCCTGAAGAAAATGAAGCTATTGTTCATATGATATTATCAAATTATCCAGAATTTAAAATAGATAAAATAAAATTTAATTATAAATATTCTAAACCATGAATTTTAAAATTTTGAAAACAATGTTTTAGAAAAGATACAAATAAATCTATAAGAATTTTTCCAAGTGAGGAAAGTGAAGGATTTTTTATAGCAAAATTTAAAAAAGTTTCTATATAATCAAAAATCTTTTACAAAAATAAAATAGCTTAATTAAAAGCTATTTTATTTTTGTATTTTATTAAGCCAATCTGTGCTTAAATTTACAAAATTTAAGGACGAACAACGAACCTAGCTGATGCAAGTCCAAAGCGATTAACAGTAGGTGTACTATCTTGAATACCACAACCATAATATCCTGTAAAACGTGCACTCATTCACCAATAATTACCATTAGGTAGACCTATACCTGATAACCAAACCCGTTCATCATCATTATATTCACTTGCTCATATATACTCTTGATAATCAGCATACCGTATAACTTCTCAAAATTTTCAATTTTCACATGCAACTTGATATTCTCATTTAGCCTCATCATTTTGATATACATTCCGTCAAAAAGTTGCATTGTATTCTCATCAAGCAGTATTATTAGCTATATATGAGAATGCACTTGGTAAATGTGAACCTGATTCTTGAGTCCAAGCAGTTAAATATTTTTGCCTATTTTGATATGTGACATTATCTAAAGCTAAAACTCATGAATTTGTATCACCAGGTAATACAACATTATTATTATATTCTGCATAAGTTACTTCTTCAGTAGAATCATTATTATGAGTATAAGTCATAGTAGTTTTTAGATCTTTTACTCAATCAATACAATCAGCTATATATAAAGCAGGTATTGCATGTCAATTTACTGTTGATATTGGAGTTGTAGTTCAATTTTCTACTATCCAAGCTATACTCTGTGCTTCCGTATAATCATCACCTGTTGTAGCTATCCATTCCATTCTTCATAATAATGTATCTGAAGTTATAAAATCATCATTAGCAGTTCACAATGATAAACAATCATAAGGTGTTTGTGAATCTAAATTTCTAGTTTGTCAATATTCTGGATATTCATTTGTATCATCATCTATACCATTTGCATCCCATCAATCATATATTCAACTTGAATAATTTCACCAACCATTCCAAGAAATTCATCAATTTCAAGTATTTGAATCACTATTCCAATCTCAAAATCTAGGAGATATACAAAATCAATGTCAACGATCTGTACCTATAAATACATCATCAGTATAATCTACCCATATCCATCAAGCACTTGTACAATCAGTTGAGGATAATATTCAAGCTATATTATTTACTATAATTAAATTAGTTACTCAACCACCTTCATCAATATCAATTTTATATTGAAAATATGGGTTATCATCTATTAATAAATCATAATTACTTGCTGTTCATAATTCAATCCATGGTTCACCACTACATTCTGAATCATCACAAGAACGAACAGAAATAGTATTTCATGCTGCTCATACGTTTATACTATCCCATGTAATATAATCTCATCCACCTGAAATTTCACTTGTATAGGTTCATGAAGTATATCAATCACTAGCTCTAATTGAACCTCAACTACATTCTACTTGATAATAAGTTCAATTTAAAACTGAACAGAAATCACTACTAACTATATCTAAGTTAGGCATTGTTCATCATTCAACAAAACCAATTTTATACTGAAAATATTGATTATTATCTAAATCTAAATCATAAGAACTGTCAGTTCATAACTCAACCCATGGTTCACCACTACAAGAAGCATCATTACATGAATGAACATAAGTAGTATTTCATGTATCTCATACATCTATACTTTCCCATATTTTTATAGATCATCAATTAATTACTTCACTAATATAAATTCAAGAAGTATATCAATCACTAATTACAACAGAACCTCAACTACATTCTGTTTGATAAAATGTTCAATCCAAAGAAGTACAAAAATCATTACTAACTACATTTACATTAGGTACTTCTCAGTCTTCAGCAACATCAATTTTATATTGAAAATATTGATTACTATCCAAGTTTAAATCGTAATAACTATCTGTTCCTAATACTATCCATACTTCACCAGTACATAGTGAATCATCACAAGAACGAACAGAAACTGTATTTCATGAATCTCATACATCTATACTCTCCCAAACCTTATTAACATCTCATGAATCTATTATATCACTTGTATATGTTCATGTTGTATATCAATCACTAATTACAATAGAACCTCAACTACATTCTGTTTGATTAAATGTTCAAGCTAAAGAAGAACAAAACTCACTTGTAGTAATTTCTATACTAGGTACTGTTGAACCTTCTGGAACATCAATTTTATATTGAAAATATGGATTATTTAATATATTATATTCATCTAAATTGTAAGAACTATCTGTTCATAATTCTACCCATGGTTCACCACTACATGAAGCATCATCACATGAACGAACATAAGTTGTATTTCATGAATCTCATACTTCTATACTATCATATACCTTATAATCTCATCAACCTGTGACATCACTAGTATAAACTCAAGATGTATATCAATCACTAACTACAATAGAACCTCAACTACATTCTGTTTGATTAAATGTTCAATCCAAAGAAGTACAAAAATCATTACTAACTACATTTACATTAGGTACTTCTCAGTCTTCAGCAACATCAATTTTATATTGAAAATATGGATTATTTGATATATTATATTCATCTAAATTGTAAGAACTATCTGTTCATAATTCTACCCATGGTTCACCACTACATGAAGCATCATCACATGAACGAACATAAGTTGTATTTCATGAATCTCATACATCTATACTCTCCCATACTGTATAATCTCATGAACCTTCAACTTCACTTGTATATGATCAAGATGTATATCAATCACTAATTACAATAGAACCTCAACTACATTCTGTTTGATTAAATGTTCAAGCTAAAGCTCAACAAAAATTAGGTGTACTAGTTATAGCTATACTACATACATCATTTCACTCATTAACTTCAATTTTATATTGAAAATATTGATTATCATCTATTGTTAAATCATAATAACTATCCGTTCATAATTCTATCCATGATTCACCACTACATTCTGAATCATCACAAGAACGAACATAAATTGTATTTCATGTTACTCATACATCTATACTATCCCATGTCATATTAACTCCTCAATCTCTTACTTGACTTGTATATGTTCATGTTGAATATCCATCACTAACAATTATAGAACCTCAACTACATTCTGTTTGGTAAAATGTTCAATTCCAATTATCACATGAATAAGATGTATTACTATAATCATCTGTATTTAATACTACTGTATCTATATAATCTATTTTAGCAGTTGTATCAGTTAAATCTAATATATCATCATATGGTGATATATCTGCTATTTGTGATCAACTAT
>CAZJHB010000137.1:0-3794 GCA_964545685.1 uncultured Candidatus Peribacteria bacterium
CTAGTTAATCATCCTAATTGTCCTCTTTTTTCATATCTATAAACAGTTCCTAATTCAGCCCATCTTAATGGTAGTTCTCTATATGATTTTGGAGAATGTTTATATATTTCTACATGAAATGGACAATTCATTGGTTTTAAAAGATATTGTTCAGATAATTCTTTATCTACAGCTTTACCTGCTTGTAATTCTTCTAGATTTTGCCCTACTTCAAGTGGTGGATACATACTATCACTATAAAATCCCCAATGCCCTGATGTTTCCCATAGTTTTTTATGTCAAATATGTGGAGTTCTTACGAATTCATATCCTCATTTTGTATGTTCTGCTAACCAAAAATCTTCAATAGTTCTCCATAATCTACCTCCCATTGGATGCCAAAGAGGTAAACCAAGACCTACATTATCATTAAAACTAAAAATATCCATTTTTTTACCAATTAATCTATGATCTCTCTTTTTTGCTTCTTCTATCATTTTTATATGAGTGTCTAATTCTTCTTTGTTATTAAAAGCATAAGCATATATTCTAGTAAGCATTTTATTATCTGAATTACCTAACCAATATGCTCCTGCTACTTTTACTAGCTTAAAACTATTTTTATCTAATTCACTCATTTTTTCTACATGAGGTCAAACACACATATCAATAAATTTTATATCACCTTGTTGAGATACATTTTTATAAAAAGATAATTTTGCTTCTCACTGCATTTTTAATTTTTTTGCCAATTCTAATTTATAAGTATCCCCTTCAGATTTCATTTTCGAAATAGCTTCATCTATATCTATATCAAATTGTTCAAATTTTTGATTTTGAGAAATAATTTTTTTCATTTTTTTCTCAACATTTTTCAAATCCTTATCAGAAAATTCTTCTTCTCAAAAATCAAAATCATAATAAAATCAATCTTCAATAGCTGGTCATACTCAAAGTTTTACATTAGGATATAATTCTTTTACAGCTTGTGCAAAAACATGTGCCAAAGAATGTCTTTTCATTTCTAAACTCATAATAATCATAATTATTAAATAAAATATTAAAAACTCTACTTTTTACAGTAGAGTCTTTTGTTTAGCTTTAATTTTGTATTTTTTAAATTTACAACAAAAATTACCCTACCATATGGTAAGATGTAGTTGTAGTAAAGGTTACAAGTTGTGCTAGGCTCATATGTCCTTATTAAAAAATATTAAATTAATAATATTAGTTTTAAAAAATTTGTCAATTTTTTTAGAAAGAATTAAAAAAAATACCTCGGTTTCCCGAGGTTTCATTTTTTTTAACATTTACTATTATCAAAAAAACTAAGAAAAAAAATTATTCTTTCATTAATTCTTTTCTATTATTTTATATTTATTATTTTTATTGAAATATCTTTTTCCTATTACCATTCCTAAAATAAGACCAATAAATTGAGGAATTAATAGATAAGGTTGTGTAAAAAAAGTTACAACAAAGATAAAATTACTCAAAATAATTCTTATCTATATTTCATTTTTGTATACACTCTTCACAATTAAATCTCACAATATTTATTCATCAAGCTAAATTTAATCATTTAAATCAATGAGTATCTAAAACTTTTGTTATATATTCACTTCTAGAACCCGTTCTACATATAAAAATAACTTTCTTTGTCCAATCTATACTTTTTAAATGAGCTCTTACTTCTCTAAGAGGTATCAATTTTGATCATTTTATTCTTATTTGGTCAAATTCATATTTTTCTCTTACATCAATGAGTTCTAATTCTTCCCTATTATTTAAAAATAATTTTTTAAATTCTAAAACTTTTATTTCTTTGTACATAAATTAAAATAAAAATAAATAACTAGTAAAATCTTATTAAATTTATTTATTTTTACAATTTTTTCTTGAAAATAAAATTAAATTAAATAATATTCTTTAATTATATCATGATAAATTAAGTAAAAATGGATAAAATTCTAATTACAACAGCTCTATCTCAAGAATTAAAAATTATAAAAAATAAAGTAAAAAATCTTAATATAAAAAATATAAAAATTGATTTTTTTAGTACTTGAACTTGAAATTATAAAACTATTCTAAATCTTACAAAACATTTATGTAATAACAAATATAGTTTTGTTGTAAATATATGAATTTGTTGATATAATAAAAAAGAAAAAAATATACAAGTTGCTAGAATTTTTAATATCCAAAATAAAAAAGAACTTATAGTACCAATACCATTTATTTTTGAAAATCTTGATTCAATAGCTTGTAGTGAAAATATTATTTATAAAAATATATGAAAACTTGATGAACAATTCATTGATATGGAATCATATTGATTTGAACTTGTTGTAGATAATTTTAAAATTCCTAGAATTATATTAAAAGTAGCATATGATAAAATATGAAGTAAAGAAACTACAAATATTAATCTTGAAAAGATAAAACTAAAATTAGAAAATATAAATTATAAAAAATTATTAAATGAGATTATTATATTTTTAGATAAATATAAACCTGAAGAAATTGAATTTGAAAAATATTTTTATCATTATAGATTAACTTTTTCAGAAAAAATTATTTTTAAAAAGCTGTATTTTAAATATGAAAGTTTAACTTGAAAAAGTTTTAATGATTTTTTTAAAGATAATAAAAATTTGGATAAAAAAGAATTTATTAATTTATTACAATCATCACAATAATTTATAAAAAAAAATCTAAATTTAAATAAATTTAGATTTTTTCTAATAGTTATATATATTTTTTTCAAATTAAATAATTTTAATTTGTTATATTAAAATTATTAATAGCACTTCAAACTTCAAGTTCTCATTGTTTTATAACTAATTTAATTGAATAAGAACCATTTCTTTGAACTTGAAAAATTGCATATATAGATCAATCTTCACTAATATTTCATGTTGCATTATATATTATAGGAGAATTTACTCAATCCGTTGGATCTGAAATAATACTCCATTCATAAGTTAAATTTCTTCATGCAATTCAAGTAATTTGAGCTCAATAATGTAGTGTTAAAAATCAAGTATATTCATTTACTCAAATATCATATCTATTTCAAGATATAGGATGTAATCAAAAAGATGGATTTCATCAATCTATTGCTGGAGATCAAGATTGTAATTCAAATGTTCAAGGAACATATAAAGGATCTAATCAGGTAATATTTGTTGAATCAAGTGTTCCTTCATAAATAGGTGCTGAGTTTTCATAAAATAAATTATAATAAATATTTGTAGTTCATGCATATCTAATTCAATAATTTGTATTATTACTAATAATATTACTATCTATTGTATTTGTTCATGTTGTAAAATAAATTCAATTATGTCAATTATTACTTATTGTATTATTACTTATATTATTTGTTACATTAGTATTTCCATAAATTCAATATAATCAATTATTACTTATTGTATTATTAGTTAATGTTATATTTCAAGCTGTTAAATATAATCATTGTGTTGAATTATTTCTAATTATACTATCAGATATTGTTGTTGTTGTTGTTCAATCTAAATATATTCATACTCAATTATTTTCTTCTATTATTGAATTACTTATTGTTGCTGTTGTATTATTTAACCGTAATCAGTAACCATTTAACCGTCAAGAATATTTTACTTGTACATAATCTAATACTGAATCATTAGATCATACTCAAGATATTAATAAATATCTCCAATCTGATTTTGCTGGTGTTCAAGTTCACAATGCAGTTCATACTGAATTATCATTTATACTCGTAAAATAAATATTTTCTTCTGCTGTTCATTGGGCATCTAAAATTCAAT
>CAZJHB010000138.1:0-3780 GCA_964545685.1 uncultured Candidatus Peribacteria bacterium
TGATTTGAAAGTTTTTCTGATATTTTTTCTATAGAAGCAGTTTTTTCTCAAACTGATAACATTTGTATAAAATCAGAAGGAAAATATTGTTTTTCTGGATCAACATCTAATATAGAATCAACTAATTTCCTTCAACCTGAAATATTTATACTAATTTTATTAAATAGATCTTCATATACCAAATTATTTGTTACCTTTCATGTTAATTTAATAGTTTTTATATAATTTATTCAAGCACCTGTTAGATTTCATAATGTAGAAGCAATATTAGATAATATATAATTTCTATAAACTTTTCATATAAGAGGTATATTTAAATAAAATTGATCTAATTGTTTTCTTCATTTTTTCATATTTTTATATCAAATAAAAAAAACAAAAGCTGTAGCTAAAGATAAGAAAATCATAGCAAAATTATTACAAACAAAATCAGATGTAGTAATAAGAGCCCTAGTTGCAATAGGTAACATCGTATCAGAATTTTCAAATAATGGAATTATATTAGGTATAACATATGTTAAAACAACTATAATTGCTAATAATAAAAATAAAAATATTATTATAGGATATGTTAAAGCTCATTTTATTTTATTTTTTAATTCATATGTTTTTTTAAGAGTTTCGCTTAGTCTAATTAAAGCTCCTACTAAATTTCAACTAGTTTCTCATGCTTCAATTACAGCAATTTCTCAATCTTCAAAAATTTGAGGAATTTTTTTCATAGACTTTGAAAATGAATCTCAAGATGAAATATATAATATTAATTCATTAACTTTTTCTTTAAAATAAGGACTATCTATTTTTTCTAAAACAGATTGTAAGCTTTCAGAAATTGATATTCATCAATCAATCATAACAGATAAATATTCATAAAAATTATATTTATCTTTTAGATTAATACCTTTAAATAAAATAAATTTTTTATTCAAAAAATTATCTTCTTCTCTTATTTCATTTCTTATTATTTCCATATTTAAAACTAATTAAAATAAATTTTTAAAGGAAGATTTATATTAAAACTTCATGCTCTAGAATCATTTGGAAAAGTAAAATTATCAATATAAAAATTATATTTAGAATTAGTACTTACAAAAAAGTTCAAAAATCTTTTCATTGTATCAATATTTGAAACATTTGCCGATATATTTATATTACTTTCTTTTAATCATAAATCATTTATAACTCATTCTGATAAATTTATATCTGTAATATAAATGATATCACCATCTTTATTATATTTTTCTATATAATCATAAATATATTCTATAACTTCATTTTCAGAAAATTCAGTTAAATACTTTTGTACTTCAACATTATTTTCTTTTAAATCATTCTCTAACGTATTTAATCTATTTATTTCAGTTTTTAATTCAGTTTCATTATTAAGTAATATTATTTTTTCATCTAAATTTACTTGTAATTCTTCATATTGTTTATAAGTCACTAAAAACAATATAAAAATACTTAATAATATTATTAAATAAGAAAAAAATGTATTATTTTGATTTTTTACTATTCACATATTTTTATAAATTAATTATTAATTATTTTTTTTATTTTAAAATCTACATCAAATTTCATTTCATCATATCAAACAATTCTATCTACAAATTCTAATTCAAATAAAGCATCATGATCTTCTCTATATTTTGAAATAAAATCAACTACTTTTTGATAAGCTAATTTATAATTAGTATCAGAATATTCATCAGATTCTATCATAACAGATGTAGATATAACTTCTCAGTTAAAAACAAATCATCTAAAATCTAAATCATATTTTTCTTTTATATAATTCATATGAGTTAAAAAATCTGTAATTTTTGAATTATAATGTAATTTATCTAAATAATTTTTACTGGTTTGAATTAAAGAATATACATTCAATTCTTCATTATTCTTATATCCTTCTATAATATTTTTTAATCATGTAATACTATTTTCTTTTTCTGAATTAAAATCTTTAATAGAATTATTATAAAAATTTAATCAAAAAGTAATTACCAATATAAATACTAAAAAACTTACACTAGTAATATAAGGACTTCTTGTCTTTTTTATAATTTTTGTTTTTTCCATATTTTTTAAGTTAATATTTTATACTTATTTATGATATCATATTATAAAATCTATTGCAAATATTTTAATTTATTATAATTATAATATATAAAAATTATATATATAAAAAGTGAAAATATAAAAAGAGCCAATATAAAAAGGGCGAACACAAAGGTTCGCCCCTATATAATTATTATAAAAAAATTATCCTTGATTTAAAACATCTATTACAAAAAGTATAATTGAATTTGCTAAAAATATTATAATTAATCATATAATAGTAAATTTAATAATATCTTTTGATTTTTTTACTTTTTCTTCATCTCAAACAGAAGTTAAAATATTATATCAAGAATATATAATCAAAAATAAACCAATCAAATATAAAAATCAAAGTAAATATTTAACTACATTTTGAAAATATATAGAAGCTTTTTGATCTGTAACTACTAAATCAAGATTATCTCATACTTCTTCTATTCATCTATCTAATCAACATTCCTCATCATCACAATAAGGAATTTCTGTAGTATTATCATCAATGAGATCATCAAAAACTCCAGCAAAAGCTTGAAAATTAAAAGAAAAAATAAATATAAATAATAAGAATATATTACCTAATAATTTCATAATATTAATATAAAAAAATAAAATTTTTATTAATTTTTCAAGTCAATTATAAAAAATAATTTCATAAAAGCAAAAAAATAAATAAGATTAAAATAATTAATATTTTTTAAATTATAAATAATGCTAAATAAAATACAAAACAAAAAATTATATATATTTATTTTTTACACTTTTTTTTATTTAATAATATTTTATATAAGCTGAATAGTTTGAATATTGGAGTTAACTTTATCAATAACTATATATCTACTTATTTTTTATTTTTTTTATACAATTTGGAAAAAAGTAAGAAAACAAAAAAATATTCTTTCAATAAATGATTATATATATTATTTTCTTTATAGATTAAGTATTTTAATAGTTATAATTATAACTTTGCTCTGAAGTTTTGCATATTACAATAATAAAATAAAACCTGCACCTATGCCAGAAATCACAATTTCAAATTGAAAAAAAACTGTGATTTTTCAATCTATGAGCCATATTTGAACATCTGATTTTTATGAAACTGTAAAAAATAATCTTCATCAAAGAAAAAATGAATGATATGTTTATTTTTTTGAATGAGTAAAATGATGAACTCAAGAAAATATGGAAAAATTTGATAAAGCTTTATGAGTTGTCTTTGATGAAGAATTATATGAAAATTTTTCAAAATTATATTGAATAACCAACCAAGATAATTCTATTTTTTATTGACTTGTTAATGATTTAGATTTTAATGTAGATTTAAACCTTGATGAAATAATTGAATATTATGAAAAAAATATTGAAAATACTGAAGAATCAAATAATCACTTACCAGAAGCTCCTATAAATATAAGTAAAGAAGTAAGCAAAGCTCTTGTATGATTAAATGAAAGACAACTAAAAATTCTTGTTTATGTAAATCAATCAATATTAAATTTTTTGATAAAATCTGAAAATATTCAAGAAGTTTTAACAAATAATTTTTCAAATAAACAATTATTTGATGTTATTTTAAATAAAAGAAATGAAGTATTATCAGATGAAATAATAAATTCAGAATATGATAAGATATATATTACATATTGATTATTACATTTTAAATGAGTATTAGAATTATTACAA
>CAZJHB010000139.1:0-1226 GCA_964545685.1 uncultured Candidatus Peribacteria bacterium
AATCAAAAAAGTTCTTTTTCTTCTGTTAAGTATTCAAATATATAATTGCTAACTAATTGTTTTGACAAAGATTCTAACTTTTTAATTCTTTCTTTATTCATTATTATTTTTAAATTAATATTAAATTTTCTTAAATATATAATATTTACTATTTTTATTTTGACAAATTAAAATTTATAAATAAACTTATATTTACATTAATTTTAAAATTTAATCCTAATTAGGGAGATAGAATTATGATATATGCTATAAAGAATGATTGAGAAACAAATGAAAAATTAGTTTTGAGATATAAAAAATTATTTTTTAGTTCAAGAATTGTTAATAAATTAAGATCTGAAAGATATGCAACTAAATCTTTAACAAGAAAGAAAAAAAGAGAAAAAGCAATAATTAGAGAACATTATAGGAAATTAAATAGCAAAATATATTTTTAATGATGTAAAAAATTCTTCTATTTCAATCTCGTTCCATGCTTGTAGAAAAGGAATATTGGACTTTAAAAAGAAAAATTCAATTTCAAAATTGAATTTTTCTTTTTTTTTTGTATAATAATTTTAATATTTAATTATTAAAAAATATATGTTTAAAAAAATAGTTTGACTTGGTTTTAGTTCTAAATGAAAAAATGCTAAAGATGTAGAAAAGTATATTGATTCTCTTATAAAATCTTGAGCTTCAGAGTTTATGACTTGATACAATCCTGATTACTGGTATGAAAAATTTGGTTTTGAAGTCTCTCCAAATGGTAGGTTTGCTGAACATGAACAAATTACAGATTATGAAACATTGAAACAAATAGTTGAACAAGTACATAAGCATAGTTTAGAAATTTTTATTAATATAAATGCTTGGTATTATACTAGTGAAACAATGCCATTCATAAAAAGAATGATAGAGGAATTTCAAGAATTAAAAATAGATTGAATAATTTGTTGAAATATTTGAATTTTGGAATATTTAAAAAATATTTGATATAAATGAAAAATAAATATATCAACTATTATGTCAATTTATAATACTCAGGCAATTGAATTTTTGTTAGAGAATTATAATGTAAATAAAATTATTTTAAGTCGTGAAATTACTTTAAAAGAAATAGAAAATATAGTAACAAGTTTTCCAGATACATTATTTGAAGTTTTTGGAGAAGGAGATTTTTGTAGATATAATAACTGACTTTGTTTTGCAGAGCATAAATATTGAGTAAAAGATATTTGTACAGT
>CAZJHB010000139.1:1326-3752 GCA_964545685.1 uncultured Candidatus Peribacteria bacterium
AATAAAAATATATTTTTAGTATTAAGAGCATTAAAATTATTAAAAAGGGAAGAGTTTACTGCATTAGAAAAAGAATTAGAATATTCTTTAAAATCTTGAATGAAATACCTAAAAGAAAAAACAAAACAAGTATGATGACAACCAAAATTAAAAGCATTAGAACTTGCAAATTTTTATTCAAGATGAGATAATCTTAATCTTTACTCATATTTATTTTTTGATAAATTTAAAAATATTGATACTGTAAAATTTCCTACAAGATGAAGAAATTATAATGAAAAAATGAAAATAATAGAAGAGCTTATTGAGGCTTGAAAGATTGATGAAAAATATTTGGATAGATGAGTAAGTATAGAAAGAACACATTATGATTTAAGTTATTTATTTGAAGATAAGTTGTGGTTTAGAAAAATGCTGAATGCCTCACCCCAACTCTCTCCTAAATAGGAGAGGGGGTAGGATAATTACACTTTTTTAAAAAAGGACATTTTTTGCACTTTGGTTTTCTGGCTGTACAATGGTATCTTCAAAAAAGTACTAATGTATTATGTAACATTGCATGATTTTCTTTTGTGAAATTATTTGAAATTTTTTTATCAGTTTCTAAAGGTGTTTTTGTTTTTACAAGTCAAAGTCTATTTAAAACTCTATGTACATGGGTATCTACTCAAATATGTGGAGCATCATGTATTACAGCCATATAGACTTTTGCAGTTTTTATTCCTACTCATGGTAGCATAATTAGTTCTTCAATATTATCAGGAGGAATAGAATTATGATTCTCAGTTAATATTTGAGATGTTTTTAATATATTACTTGATTTATTGTTAAAAAATGAAATTGATTTGATATATTCTTTAATTTGTTCAAGTCATATATTTTTTGCATCTTCAGGTTTTACTAATTTTTCAAAAAAGATTTTATTTACTTTATTTACTTGTTTGTCTGTTGATTGAGCTGACATAAGTATAGCAATAAGTAGTTGGAATTCATTATTATAATATAATTCTGTCTTTGCATTGGGGAACATTTCATCAAGTTTTGATGCTAAGAATGGAAGATCTTTTTTATTCATATTTTTTATACCCCTCCCTAACCCTCCCCTTACAGGAGAGGGGATAGGAATAAGAAGATTTATTAATAATTAAATTTTACTTTTATAAAATAATAAAATTATTATAATAATCAAGACTTTATTTTTAATCCCTCCCCTCGTACCTGGGGACTTCCCTTGAGAAGGGGAGAAATATAAAAATAATAGCTTGGGGTTATAATTATAAAATATGTATTCAAAATCATTTTACATAACTAAAAAAAATTGAAACAATGCTTTTTCTTATGAAAAAAGAAAGAATAAGCAATTATTTGTTCCTGAATTAATAGGAATTTCAAACTTTGAGGAAATAAAGATTTGAGATAAAATAGCTTTTGAAGATTTTGATTTTGATTGAAAATTATCAAGTAATGTTTGACTTAAAAAATTTTATAAATTACAAAATGAAGAATTAAAGGATTTTTGAGTAAAAGCTCCAATTTATATTTTTGACAATCATAATCATGCGTATTATTTTTGGTATTTATCTAGGGAAGAGTGAATAATTGGAGATAATAATATATTATATCATATTGATGAACATGCTGATACAAGAGATTCTTGAGAATATCTTTTAAAACCTGAAAGTTATGATTTAAAGAAAGTATTTGATTTTACAAATTATGTTTTAAATGTTTGAAATTATATAGTTCCTGCTTTGAAAGAATGAATAATAAGTGAAGTTGTTCAAATTAGAAATGAAATGAATTTGAATGGTTATTTAAGCCAATTTAATGTTCTTTCAAAGGAAGAAGTAATATGAAATATTATTTTAAATTTAGATATAGATTTTTTTCAACCAGAGCTTGATTATATTGATTTTGAATTAAAGAAAAAAGTTATTTTAGATATAGCAAAAAAAGCTAAATTAATTACGATTTCAACTTCACCATTTTTTATTAATCAAGAATTAGCGATAAAGAGATTAAGAGAAGTATTTAGTTAATTAATTTTACTTTTTTAATTTCATTAATATAATTAATAATATAATTTAATATTTAAATATAAAATTTATGGCATTAGTAATTACAGAAAGTAACTTTCAAGATACTATAAAAGAAGGAGTTACTTTGATAGATTTTTGGGCAGAATGGTGTGGACCTTGTCAAATGATGTTACCAGTTTTAGATGATTTTTCTACTAAAATGGAAGGAAAAATGAAGGTTGGAAAAGTTAATGTAGATAGTGAGTGAGCTTTAGCTCAACAATTTTGAGTTATGAGTATTCCAACATTGATTGTATTTAAAGATTGAAAAGCAGTTGAAACACTTGTTTGAGTACATACTGCAGAACAACTTGATGAAATTTGTGGAAAATATTTGTAATAAAAAAA
>CAZJHB010000140.1:0-1251 GCA_964545685.1 uncultured Candidatus Peribacteria bacterium
TGATTTTATATATGGATATATATAATGTTGTCACCAGCTTTTGGTTTGATGTATTTTTTTGATAAAAAAGATTGATGATGAGATTGAGTTTTATCAAAGTTTAAAATATGAGAATTTATCTCACTTGCTTTTATTCCAGTTTATGTTATGTTAGCACTTACTTTTTGATTATTATTTATACATACTGTAACAACATGAATTAATTGATATACAGAAGAACATAGTTCTGAAAAGGTTAGTATTAGTAGTCAAGAAGGAGATATTATTAATGACACAATAACTCTTTGAAATTTTTCATTATCTATTAAATGAGCAGTTTGAAGTGCTAATACAGATGAATCTAGTACTATAAGTCAAATAACTACTTGATGAAAATGAGTTTTATGAACTATTTGAAGTATGATTTTATATATTATGTGAATTTGAGTATTTCGGATTTCAATAATGGCTGCCCTAAGAACATCTGATATAACAAAAGCAGTAGTTGAACCAATATATCAATTTGGTAACCAAGTATGACAACTTGTTGCGAAGTCTCCTCAATATGCTCCTGTGTTTGGTGGGGTGAGTGGACAAGAAATTCAATCATCTTGATCAGCATTTAAGAGTACTGTAGAATCTCATTATTCAACTAAATGAAGTAATATGTGACAAGAATTTGCAAAGAGTTTTTGATTTTGAGATGAAGATATGATGAAACTTCAAAGAATGTCTGTAAAATCATTTGCAAGATGAAAAGATACAGAAGAATGAATTCGTGAATTATTAAAAAATATTAATGAAAGTAAATTAAAAAATAGTAGTTATAGAGAAGCTATATGAGAAGTATTGTCAAGATTATGAGCAAGTGACGAATTAATAAATAAGGTAAAACAAAAATGAAATAATAAGCAAGAATTAGCTAAAATATTAGAAGAAAATCATTTATGATGGGCAGAAGGTGTGAAAATATTTGGAGGACCTAATAATATCTGAATTGAAAAAATGATTTGATGAGGAAATTCTTCAATAGAAGGAAAATCAGTTGTTTGAGATATGACAAGTAATTCTGTAACTAAAGAAGAATGGAATGAAAATTCAGATTTAAAAAATAAAAAAATTGTTGTTAAGAGAGATGGTGATCAAAGTATTATAGGTAAGTGAACAATTTATATAAAAAATGATAATTGAGATTGATGAGAAATGTATAATGTTAAATTTACTAGTTTATCAGAAAATGATAAAGATTTAACATGAGTTTCTGGAGATGAT
>CAZJHB010000140.1:1273-3746 GCA_964545685.1 uncultured Candidatus Peribacteria bacterium
AAATAAGAAATCATAAAGAATTGTTAAAATTATATTGAGAAGTAAAAGAAGAGTGAATGAAAAAAATTCTTAAGGAATTATGATTTTCAACTAATGTTGATAGTTTAGTTTCATCTATAAAAAGTAAATATGAAGAAAAATAAATATTATAAAATAAAACCACTAAAATTTTAATTAAGTGGTTTTTAGTTTAAAGAGGTATATATTAGGTGTATAAAATTATTTTGTATTTAAAAAATTAATTATTATAATAAACTTAGTTTAAATTTTTAATATAAAATTTATGGTAGTAGTTGATATAAAAATTGAAGAAAAAAATAAAAACTTTTTACAAAAATCTGATAAATGTATTTGAATAGTTGAAGATTATATTGAAAAAAAACAAGATGAAATTACAAAAAAGAAGTTAGATAATGATTTATATTTTAGAAAGTTAAATAAAGCTTTAGAAAAAAAATTATGCAAATTATAAGAACTAGTTTTTTTGAAAAACAAGTTCAATATTTGTATAAAAAATATCCAAAAATAAAACGAGATATATTTAATTTTGAGAAAAATTTAGAATTTGAAGTATTTTCTAATTTAGGTTCTTGAATATTTAAATATAGAGTTAAAAATTCATCTATACCTGTTTGAAAAAGATGAAGATTTAGAATTATTTTAAAAATATATAATAATAAATTTTTATTTTTACTTATTTATTCAAAGACGCAAAAAGAAAATGTTTCAAACTTAGAAATTATTAATGCATATGAAGAAGTAATTAAAAAATTATAATTTTGGGAAAGAAAAATTAGTTTTTAAATATAAATTAATTTGATCTTATTTTATTATATAAAAATCTCTCAATCTCATTAAAGAAAGTCTAAAAAAAATCACATCTATAAAAAGTATATAATAAGTATATAAAAGATTTGCAATTAAAATTTAAATTAATATAATATATTTAGTTTAAAATTAATTATGATTTTATGTTATCAAAAGAAGCAATAAATGATTTTTTGAAAGATTGATATACTATGGAAGAAGTAGATAAAATAAATAAATCATTAGAATGTATTGAAAAAGGTGATGTTATACCTTTTGAAGATGTAATAAAAGAATTTTATCCAAATAATAAGTTAAAAAAAGAAAAAATATGTATAAGATAATATTTACTCCATATTCATTGGGTGATATATCTTTTATACAATCCTATATTTGAGAATATTCTCAAATAGTTTTACTAAAAATTTTCCATACAATTTCACACTTATCATATTTTTCAAAAATTTGATTTGTAAGAAAAGACTGATATTCAGAAATAATAGATTCAAAATATAAATTTAGAATAATATATAAAATAGATGAAAGAAATAAGATATATTTATATAATTGCTATTTTTAAGAAGAAATAGATTTTATAAAAATAATAGTATATATTTAGTATATAATAAATTTGTATTTTAAAAATTAATTATTATAATAAAAATAAATTTAATATTTAATATGTTTTTATGCCAACAATAACTCTTGAAGTACCTAATGATATTGCTAAAAAATTTGAAAATCAAAAAATTGTAAAATATAAGGAGATTATTGAATGTGATGATAATCTGCATTATAATTTTAAGGAAGAAAAAATTAGTTTAGAAGAACTTAGTAGTTTTTTATGAAAAATAATATCTTCTAAAAAAGAAGAAAAATGTTAAAATGGATGAAGTTTATTTTAAAGTTAAATTTGAAACAACAAATTGTTTTGAAAGAAATTATTGATAAAATATTGGTTTGAAATTTTGAATGATTAGATATCAGAAAAATTAATTGAAAGATGGATTACTATAGATGTAGAAGTTGAAAAATAAGAATAATTTTTTATAAAAAAAATAATATATTTTATATTGATGATATAGATTTTAGATGAAATATATATAAATGATTATAATTAATTTTTATAATGTAGGTGTTGTAATTATATATAATAAGATATTTATGCAAATTATAAAACTAGATATAAATAAAAAAAATACAAATAATTCTAAGTTTACTAATGCTATATCAATTGAAGATCAGTTGATAACTTTAGACTGAAAGTGATGGAATGATGTTGATATCAATTTAGAAGCATCGGATTTTTTAGGTAAACTAAAAAATGATGTACTAAATTATGATATAAAAAATGGTTGCCAAATGGATTAAATTTTTAAGAAAACAAGATAAAGAAATTTCATTTAAAATTTATAATATTGTTGAAAAAATTCTATTATGAAATTTTGAATGATTAGATATAAAAAAAATAAGATGAAAAAATTGATATTATAGATGTAGAGTATGATTAATTAGAATAATATTTATAGATGTAAATTGAAAAATAATAATAGATAAAATATGATATAGATGAGAAGTTTATAAATGATTATAAAAACTAAAAAACACTGAATTTAAAATTCAGTGTTTTTTACTCAAATTAATTTAACTTTATCATATGTAAATT
>CAZJHB010000141.1:0-3740 GCA_964545685.1 uncultured Candidatus Peribacteria bacterium
CACACAAAAGTCTTTTTTTATCATTTCTGTATCATTTACCCTTAACATTTGTAGAATTGCATGTAGGGCAATTTAAGCTTGTTAACTTTGTTGTAGCATTTTCAACATTATTATCATTTAAATTTTCTTCAGTTCTTTCATAGTAATTTAACCTTTGTCTAAAAGTCCGAAGAGTCTTTCAATGCTTTTTTTCATAACAGTTTACACATTGATTCTTTGTTTTGTATGGAAAATATTTTGACTCAAATATTTTCCCACAACTAATACATGCTCTTTCATCTCAGTCTTGTAATTTATCTATTTGTTCATATAAATCTTCTAATCATTCATTATTTAATCTTTTTTTTTTGAATAATTCGTTCAATCTCGTATTTAATGTTTCAACAGGATTTTCTCAAATATTAAATCTATTAATTCTCAAAAATTTATAACCATATCACTCTAAAACTTTTTGTCTGTAAATATCATCAGATTTCATATAGCTTTCATAATTATATTTATCTACAGATCATAAATCTTCAAAATGCTCTTTGAACCCATCATATTCAATAACTACCTTTTTATTATTATAAATAAGAAGAAAATCTACCTTGTATGCAGGATGATTGTATCATCTATCAAGTTGCCTTAAATATTTTCAGATATCAAATTGAGGAATAAACTCTATAAAACCATTATTATCTTTATAAAATTGAGTTTCATAAAAATACTCTTGAATTTTCTTCTCCATTGGAGAATTCTCATCAGTTCATCATAGTTTAACTTTTTTCCCAGCCTCTAATTCATTTTTATAATGTAATAAAGCATTCTTTATTTCTCAACTAAAATTTTCTACAGGTTTACTTAAAACAAAGTGCATACATTCTCTAGCACGGCTAAATCAAACATTCATTCTTTGAGCTTTTACACTTCAATTTTCTTCAGATTCAATGCTTTTCAGATCTTTTATAAAAATATATGTAAGTCTATCTTTTTCTTCAGTTGCAACCATAGAATAGAAAATATAATCTCTTTCTTCTCATTGACATGAATCAAAAGTCATTATTTTCAACTTACAAGTTTTAAATATCCAGTCTTTTTCAGGTAGTTCGCTTATTTTATCTTGTAATAATGAAGCTTGATGTTGATGAGGAGTAATAATTCATAAAGATTGCTTAATTCATTTTGACTTAAACTCAAGTATTTTTTCTATAATATAATCAACTTCTAACTGATTTGTATTTTTAGCTGTATCAATAAGTCAATCATGAGGAATAACATCCATTTTTATAACATCTTCAATAGACTTCCCCCTTATTTTCATACATTGAAGAGTTCATTCATAGAAAAATTTATTTGAATATGATATAATTTCAGGATATCAACGAAAGTGTTTCCTTAACTGACATTTATAGTTTTGTATAGATTGTGAAAATTTTAATATTGAATACTTAATATCAAAATTTCATACATTCTCTAACCATCCAAATTCATCATCTTTTCAATCTAATCTTTCTTCTATAAAAGTTCTTCTAACATTAGTTTTATACTCTTGATTTACAATTTTACTTGCATTATTTGATTTAACATTAGAAAATTGCTTATCATCTCATAAAATGATAATCTTTTTTCATCTAATTAAAGCTGGTAAAGACTGAGCAATACTAACTTGTGAAGCTTCATCAATAATTATTAAATCAAACAGATCCCTTTCTAAAGGAATATAATCTGAATAATCTCTAATTCATGCTAGAATACATGGGAAAGCATTTTTCAAGTTTACAAATAATCAGTTAGGAAATTTCTTCTTTTTAGAGATAATTCCTTTTAATGTATTCACTTCCTTTGAATAATTTCTTGTATATTCAACAATTCTTTTATCTAGAAAATAAGCCATCTCAGCTGTCGTTTGATCTTCTACATTTTTAATACCATCTGAGAATATATCTTCAGGAAAATTATTAAATTGATTAATAATTTTTAAATGTAACCTTTTAAAATCAACATATCCATCTACAAATTCTTCATCATATCTATCAAGTTCAGAACTTATTTGAGCTATATTTTCCTTAGTGTACTTTAACTTAATATTTTCAGATAGTTGAGGATAATTTTCAACTACAGATTCAATATATTCTAAATCCTCTATATATTCTCTTAACTGTTTAACATCTTGATAATCTTTATAAATATCATCATCTCAAACAAATTGTAGATAAACATCACTAGAGTTTGATAACTTATTTGGTAATAACTCATGAATATCAATTAGTGTTTTCCTGATTTCTTCAACAACATCTGATACATTTATATACCAGTCAACTATTAGAAGCTCTTTTTGAAGATCTAACAAATCATTATCTAATTTATATTCTTCATAAGTATCAAGTATATTCTTTACTAATTCAGAAATCCTAGTAGAGTTTACTTCATTACTTAACACATAAAGTAATAGATTCCACTTTTGAATAAATATATCATTATTTATATTATCTTTCACAAATATCAATAATTCTTCTGCTACTTCTAGTATTTCTTCTATATTTCACACTTTTGAATAATCAAGATATGGAAATATTAATTTTATTTTCCTATATAACTTATCAAGATTATTTTTTTGAAATAAATATCAAATTATAGGTCTTTTTAGATCCTTTAATTCTTTTATTATTCCAGTAAATCTACTAATAGTATCTGAATCAAATTTTTCTAGTTCAAAATATTTAAGAAGCTTATAATTATCAAAGTTCTCTCATAAATACTTTTGAACTTTAACTATCAAATCATTTAACTCTGTAAAATCTTTAAAAATATTTTCATAAGTTACTTTATTAGTTATATCAATATCATATAAGTAGCTTACCAAGTTTTCATCAGCAAATAATTCCTGAAATTCTTCTACTTTTTTTTGTGTTTCAAGTATATTATCTTTCTTTTCTTTATTATAATTAGAATCAATTATTAAATCAGGAAGATTACCTATATTTAATTGTGAATTAGAATCAATAAAAGTAACATTAATATTTTGTAATTCCTTTAATAATTCAATATATTTTGTATATTGCATAAACTCGCTTTCTCAAACAAGTTTATTACTTATCTCAAATGTTAAGTGTAAATCACTAATTTTTGATATAATTCTTTTTAAATCTAATAGATTAATTTCTAATTCTTGATCAGAAGAATACCATTTAATATCATTATATTGTTTATATTTACTATAATAAGTATTTAACTCTTTTAATGATATGTCTTGAAAATAGCTTATATTTTTCTCTAAATTTTCCTCTATAAGTTTTAACAGGCTCTCTTTTTCTTTATCTAAGTCAGGTTTTTTATGTTTATATGCTGAATAATGTTCAGCAATTTTATTTATAGTTTGTCATTGAACAATTTTTCAAAATTTATTTCAAGATTTTCATAATCTTAAAATTGGATTTAAAAAATCATCATCTTTTCTTACTTTATTTAAAGTTTCTGTAATTTTTTCTTCAACAACATCTAGTGCTTCTTTTTTATCAGAAAGTACTAATACGGATTTAGCATCAAGTAATGCTTTACAAATTATCGCAGTGATAGTATGAGATTTTCAAGTTCAAGGAGGTCACTCTAAAGTTAAAACTTTACAATCTTTTTTTCATAATGCTGTAACTACTTGTTTCTGTTCATCATTTAAAGGAATTGGACTTTCAAATATTAATTTATTTGAAACAGTTTTACTTTGCCATTCATCATTTATTTCTTCCTCAAAATTAACTGGA
>CAZJHB010000142.1:0-3722 GCA_964545685.1 uncultured Candidatus Peribacteria bacterium
AAAAATGAATTAATGTTCTCTAATATTTGAGCATGTTCATGTTTTTTAATAAAAGAAGACAATGAAATAATTGAATTAATAGATAAAAAAGATAATAATAAAAAAGAATTTGGTTTTATTTCTAACTGAGAATTAAAAACAAATGAAATTATTTTTATTTCAAGTAATATTATTTCAAGTTATTTAACAAATAGTGATTTAATAGATGGTTTAAATAGAAATAGAGAACTTGATTATTTTAATGAAAATATAGAAAATATTTTAAGAAAAGAAATAATTGAAGAAAATATTTCTGTTATGACAATAAAATATAATCCTATCATTTATAGTGAAGAAATTATAGAATATAAAAGATCTAATTTCTATACTAAAACAAAGTTATTTTTTAAAAAATTAAAAGAACATTCTTTAACAAAAAACATAAAAAGCTCAATAAATAATAGTAAAGATAAAATACAAACAAAATATAATGAAAGTCCAAAAAAAATAAAAAATATAATAATTTCTGCTTGAATAATTATCAGTTTGTTTTTAATGTACAAAATTATATTTAATGTTGTTGATATTAGTACGCAAAATACTCAAAAAGAAAATACTCAAATAGAATTACAACAAGCTAAACAATATGTACAATTAGCAGCTGATAATGTAATTAATTTAGATACTTTTGAAACAAATATTAATTTAGCAGAAGAATTAATAACAAAAATTGAAGAACAAAATTTATTCCTAGATGATATAAATAAATTAAAAGATGATATTAGTATATTAAAAAAACAATTTAATAAAGTTGAAACTTTTTCTAATAATGAAGAAAATGCTATTTATACATGAGATTTAACAAATTCTTCAAAAATATTAAAATTAAATGAAAAACCATATATAATAAATGAAAAATGAGTTTATTGACCTATTTTAGCAAATCAAGAAGCAAAAATTTATACATTTAATTCACTTGAATCAAATGAAATTTTTGTTGATGCTATTGAATTTTGAAATGATATAATAATTTTAACAAATCAATCAAAAATAGTTAGATTTACTAGTAATTGATATTTTGAATTTTCTGATGTAATAAATCAAGATACTTGGGAAAAAGCTAAAAAAATAGACACATATAATTCAAATATTTATTTATTATGAAAAGAAAATAGTCAAATATTTAAACATGCATCATCTTGAACAAATTTTGCAAGTGCAAAATGATACCTAGAAAAAGATGATTTAACTCAAATTTGAAATATATTAAGTTTTACAATTGATTGAGCTTTTTATTTATTAAAAGAAGATTTATCAATTATAAAATTTTACTCAAATTGATATAGAATAGAAAAAATAATGTTAAATAATCTTCCTGAAAATTATGATATAGAAGAATGAAATACAAAAATTAATTTATCAACTAGAAATGATTTAAACTATGTTTATTTACTTATGAATAATAAAATTTGGGTATTTAAACCTAATTCTATAAATTATACAGATACAAAAAGTTTAACATATATATGACAAATAGAATCAAACTGAAGTTATATAAAAGATTTCTATATAAATTATGATTGAGAATTATTAATATTAAATGATACTTGAATTTATAAATTAAATTTTGAAATAAGTGATGATAAGATAATTATTAGGTAAAAATAAAAAAAAATTTGCTTAATTTAATTTTTTGTATAGAATTCACACGTTTTAATTATTTATAATAATTTTAGTAATATGGAAAAATTAACTTTAAATGCTGAAATAAGAGCAAAAGATGAGACAACAGCTGATTTAAAAAGTTTAAAAAAACTTGCTTGAGTTGTTTATTGAAAAAATCAAGAACCAATTGTTTTAAAAATGGAATATTCTGATTTTTTAAAAACTTTTAGAAAATCATGAGAAAGTAATATCATAAACTTAAAAGTTGGAAAAAAGAATATTGAAGTATTAGTTCATCAAATTCAACAAAATCCAATAACTTGAGATTTTATTCACATTGATTTTTATGCAATTACTAGATGAGAAACTTTAACAACAAAAATAACTTTAAATTTTGTTGGAGATTCTGAAGCTATAAAAGAAGGTGCTATTTTACAAGAACAATTAAAAGAAGTAGAAGTAAAATGTTTACCAAAAAACTTAGTTGATTCTTTTGAAGTTGACTTAACTGTTTTAAAAGAAATAGGTTCTTCAATAAGAGTTTCTGATTTAAAAATTGATTCTGAAAAATTTGAATTATTAACAAATCAAGATGATGTTATAGTTACTGCAAATAAACCTAAAGTTGCTACAGAAACTGAAACTGAAGAAACAACTGATGTAGAAGGTGAAACTGAAACAGAAGCTCAATAAAAATAATTCCCTTTTTATATTAATATAATGGGATTTTAAAAAAATATTTGACATTTAATAATTTTAAATATAATTAAATAACTTTCAATAATATTGAAGACAGTAGGCAATAAATAAGACCTACCGAGATAAAGAAAGGAAATATTTTGTATAAAAAACAAAAATTCTTTTTTCTTAATCTTATAGAAAAAAGAATTTTTTGATACATAAATTAATACTTAACAATAAGAAAATGTCAGTATCTAAGCAACAAAAAGTTGAAATATTAAATAGTTTAATTGAAAAATTTAAAAATGCTAAATCTATTTGATTTGCAACTACAAATAAAATAACAGTAGAAGAATTTTTTAACCTAAGAAATAATCTAAGAGAAGTTGATGCTACTTATACATTAGCTAAAAAAACTCTTATGAAAATAGCTTTAAAAGAAGCTTTAAATATAGAAATTGATCTTTCAACTTTAGAAGGACAAATTTGAGTTGTATGTTCAAATGATGATGCTATAGCATGATTAAGTAAAGTAAATGACTTTATTAAGAAAAATGATGAAAAAATATCTTGGGTATCTTCTATTTTTGAATGAGAATTAAAAAATCAAGAAGAAACAAAAGTTATTGCTTCTATGCCATCAAGAGAAACTCTTCTTGGAAGATTGGTATGAAGTCTTCAATCTCCTCTTTCTGGACTTGCAAGATTCTTTGATGCAGCATCTAAAGAACTTGAAACAACTGGTAAAACTAAAGTTTGAGAATTAGAAGGTGAAGCTAAAGAAGAATTGTAGAGATGTTTTGATAAAACATCTGTACTTTGGCAAAATATCTCTCAATTGGATTTTTTAAAGTAATTAATGTTTAGTATATTGATTCCCTATTTTTAGGGAGTCAAGAACTAACTATTAATTGGTTAGAATCAAATATATTTTTAATTTTTAATATTTATATATGGCTGAATTAAGTAAAAATGCTACTCAAATTATGGATTTAGTTAAAGAACTATCTATAGTTGAATTAAACGATTTAGTTAAAGCAATGGAAGAAGAATTTGGAGTTAGTGCTGCAGCTCCTGTAATGATTGCTTGAGCTGCTGGTGGTGATGCTGCTGCTGAAGAAAAATCTTCATTTGATGTTGAATTAACAAGTGCTGGTGCTAGTAAAATCGCTGTTATTAAAATAATAAGAGAAATTACTGGTCTTGGATTAAAAGAAGCTAAAGGAATAGCTGATAATGGTGGTAAAGTTAAGGAAGGTACTACTAAAGATGAAGCTGAAGAAATCAAAGTAAAATTAGAAGAAGCTGGAGCTTCTGTTGAATTAAAATAATTCACTAATTATTGAAAAAACTGAGAAGATTTTATTTATTTTCTCAGTTTTTATTCTATTTTGGGG
>CAZJHB010000143.1:0-2091 GCA_964545685.1 uncultured Candidatus Peribacteria bacterium
ATCCAGTTTTGATTTGAGAACCATGAGTTGGTAAAACAGCAATTATTGAATGAATAGCAAAAAAGATTATAGAAAAAGATATTCCTGATAATCTAGTAGGAAAAAGAATTATAACACTTGATATGTGATCATTGCTTGCATGAGCAAAATATAGATGAGAATTTGAAGAAAGATTCAAAGCAGTTATAAAAGAAGTAGAAAAATCAGATGGTAATATTATACTGTTTATAGATGAAATTCATACGATTGTTTGAGCAGGTAACCAAGAATGACAAGCTGATGCTGGTAATTTATTAAAACCTAGTTTAGCAAGATGAGAATTACATTTGATTTGAGCAACAACTATAAATGAATATAGAAAATATATAGAAAAAGATGCTGCTTTAGAGAGAAGATTTGCTCAAGTAATGGTTGATGAACCAAGTAAAGAAGATGCACTTACTATTCTTAGATGAATAAAAGATAAATACGAAACACATCATTGATTAAAGATTACAGACTGAGCAGTAGAAGCTTCTGTTTTATTATCTATAAAATATATAACTGATAGAAAACTTCCAGATAAAGCTATTGATCTTATGGATGAGGCAATGAGTTTGGTAAAATTAAAATCAATATCAAAACCAGTTGAGCTTGATATTATAGAAAAAGAAATTAGATCTTTAAAGATAGAATTAGAAGCAAAAAAAGTAGAGAAAAGTACTTCAAAAGAAGTTTTGGAAAAATTAGAGAAATCTATTGCTTCAAAAGAAGAACAAGCTCAAAAAATTAATTCAGCCTGGCAAAAAGAGAAAACTTTGATAGTAAACATTAAAGAATTTAGAAAAAAAATTGATGATTTAAAAATTCAAGCCACAAGTAATGAAAGAGAATGAAATTTACAAGAAGTAGCTAGAATTAGATATGTAGAAATTCCTGAATTAGAAAAACAAATAACTGAATCTGAAAAAACATTAAAAAATTTACAAAGTCTATGACAATCTTATCTAAAAGATAGGGTAGATTCTAATGATATAGCTGAAATTGTTTCAAAATGGACTTGAATTCCTGCAAATAAGTTACTTGAAAAAGAAAAAGAAAAATTATTAAAATTGGAAGAAATCTTAAAAGATGATGTTATAGGTCAAGATAGAGCTATAGAAGTATTAGCTAATGCTATAAGAAGATCAAGAGCATGACTTAGTGAAGAAACAAAACCACTTTGAAGTTTTATGTTTTTAGGACCTACTTGAGTTTGAAAAACAGAAACAGCAAAAGCTTTAGCAAGAGCTTTATTTAATGATGAAAAAAATATTATAAGAATTGATATGAGTGAATATGGTGAAAAACATTCTGTTTCAAGACTTATTTGAGCACCTCCTGGTTATGTTTGATATGATGAATGATGACAATTAACAGAGGCAGTTAGAAGAAAACCATATAGTGTCATACTTTTTGATGAAGTAGAAAAAGCTCACAAAGATATTTTTAATACTCTATTGCAAGTACTTGATGATTGAAGACTTACAGATGGTAAATGAAGATTAGTTAATTTTAAAAATACAGTAATTATTTTTACATCAAATATTTGAAGTCATAAAATTCAGGATTTAGCAAAACAAAATAAATCAAGTGAAGAAATATATGAGAATTTACAAGAAGATTTAAAAACATTTTTTAGACCAGAATTTTTGAATAGATTAGATGATTTGATTGTATTTAATCCTTTGACTAATGATTTAATTATAAAAATAATTGATATTTTATTAAGAGATGTAAAAAAATTGCTTTTAGAAAAGAATATAAAAGCTGAATTTAGTGATAATTTAAAAAAATATTTAATAAAAGTAGGATATAATGTTGAATTCTGAGCAAGACCATTAAAAAGAGCAATTACAAATGTAATTTTAAATTGATTATCCACAAAGATTATTTCATGAGAATTAAAAGAAGGTAGTGAAATATTTATTGATGTTGATGATGATGGTGGATTGGTGATAAAATAATGTTTTTACAAAAAACAACGTAGGGGTGAACCTATGTGTTCACCCTAAAAACGCAAATATATAAAAAATGTTTGAATTTAAAAATAAATAATATTTAAAAATAAAT
>CAZJHB010000143.1:2191-3684 GCA_964545685.1 uncultured Candidatus Peribacteria bacterium
ATTTAAAAATAAATAATATTTAAAAATAAATGATAAATAAAAATAAATGATATTTTGTTTTATAGAAAAAGGGTGAACACATAGGTTCACCCCTACGGGGATAAAAAATTTATTTTTTATTTATAAACCAAATATTGTAATCTTTCGTAATATGTTTTGGCTATAGAATAATGATTTAATATTGTATCATCAAGACTTCTATCATTTGGATAATAATCTTTTAATTGAATATTATAGAATAGTT
Source organism: uncultured Candidatus Peribacteria bacterium (assembly GCA_964545685.1). Lineage (GTDB taxonomy): Bacteria > Patescibacteriota > Gracilibacteria > BD1-5 > UBA6164 > CAZJHB01. The sequence goes on from CAZJHB010000143.1 coordinate 2,436, forward strand.
TATTTATATGATATATAAAGTTTTTTTGAGTACTGATTATTCAATTAATTTGGTAATAAGAAAATTCTTCATTTTTATACTTCTCTATTATTACTTCGTTTAATAATAAAACTTTATCTTGATATTCATTAAAAAGTAATTGAGTATTATAATTACTAAAATACATATTTTCAATTCATCCTAATGTTAAATCATATTCTTCAATTCATACTTTAAGATCAAGAAGTTCACCAATGTATCAATAAGAAGAAGCGTTTGAATATTTTATATTTGCAAAAAATATAGTAAGAAATATAATTAATAGAGTTAATTTTTTCATAAAGTGAAAATTATTAAAATTTAATAATATAATTTATAATTAAAAAATAAAAAATGTCAAGAGATTTATATTGAGCTTTGGGTGTTAATAAAAGTGCATCACCTGAGGAAATAAAAAAAGCTTATAGAAAACAAGCTATGAAATATCATCCAGATAGAAATAAATGAGATGAAAATGCAGAAAAAAAATTCAAAGAAATAAATGAAGCTTATAGTGTCTTATCTGATCCAAACAAGAAAAAACAATATGATATGTTTGGCTCTACTTGAGGAAATCCTTTTGGATGAGCTGGATGAGCAAGTGGGGCTGGGGGAGCTTGATTTTGATGATTTGAAGATATATTTTGATGATTTTGATGAAGTGGAGGAGCACAAACTTGAGGTTTTGAATTTAATATAGAGGATTTGTTTTGATGAGGTTGAAGAACAAGTTCAAGAAAAACATACACAAAAAATCAAGAACCAAAAAAGCCAGAAACACTTGATTTTGAAAAGACTTATGAAGTACCTATTTTTGATCTTATATTATGATGTAAAATTGAAGTATCATGAGTATATTGAAAAAAAGTGAAACTAAAAATCCCAGCAAGTACTAAACCTTGAGCAAAATTTAGAGTAAAATGACTTGGTAAAAAAGAATGAATTAAAACTTGAAATTTGATAGTAAAAATTGAAGCATTGATGCCAAAAAATATTAGTGATGTTGATAAGAATATGTTAGAAAGGATTAGAGAAAATGTAGGGTATTAGAAAAAAATATGATAATTTATTTTAATTTTTAAGAAAAAACAAGTATATTTGTATATATATTTAAAAAAATACAAGTGTATTATGGAAATACTAATTCAATCATTATTAAGATTTCAAAACAATCTTTTAAGAAATATTAGTCTTAAAAATAAAAGATTTATATATGATATAATATCAGATA
>CAZJHB010000144.1:0-3673 GCA_964545685.1 uncultured Candidatus Peribacteria bacterium
TTCAAAATATCAAAAAATCTCTAGAATTATTTTCATTAAATACTTGAAAATATCCTGAACCAGATGATTATTTTACTATAAGATATGGAAGTCAAGATTTACGGTATCAATGAACAATTTGAGAACAAGTAGCTGTAAATCTATCAAGAAACCTAAATGAAAAACCAACAGATCCATTAACAGAAAATGAATATACATATTCAAGAACTTATGCTTGAAATGAATATGAACTTCTTAGTATTTATGAAAGCGATTTAGTAAGTTTTAACTTATCAAACCTTTCCATAGCTTTAGCGAAGGAGGGTTCTAATTCAAATTTAATGTGAAATGCAAATGCAGCCAATTCAAACTACCCAAAAATAAATGGTAATTATAATGGAGTTTATTTAAAAGCAGGAACTTACTATCTACCAACTCCTAGTATAATAAATGCATTAAATACAGATTTAGATTTAGAAACACAAACAGATTGATTATTATCACAAATAATAACATGATGAGATAATAATATATCTAATGCATGATTTGAAGCAACAACTTGATGATTAACTTGAATGAGTGTAAAGATATTTAGTTGAACATTAGATACAGATTTATGAGAAGATGATAATGGAAAAAAAGCATTATTAGCACAAGCCTTAATAGATGCATATAGTTGAACAACTTTAGCTAATGTAGGAGTGTATAAAACAATAGTAGAAACAACAAGTGAAGATTTAGTAAGTTTAGTTGATAGCTTTGTATTAAATAAGGATAATTTTGTAAATACAACAACAAATACTACAACTACATATTCTTGTACTTGAACTCTACCAAGTCAAAATGTATCAACATCAAATAATACATGATTAACTTCAGATACTCCTTGGCAAAATACTGCCTCTTGAGATAATTGTTATTATGAATGTACTTGATGATATACTTGAGATAATTGTGATGTAGCTCCAGCTTTGGTAACAAGTACAGATTGTAGTGATGCATGATGGTATTGGGTTAATGATACATTAGATACAATGTGAGATTGATATTGTATATCACCAAGAATAGAATGAAACGGAGATAGCTATTGAATATCATGGAATGATACTTGAACTTCAGCAACACGGCGGGCTTGGGATAATATTTCGTATGCTACAACTGAATGATTAGCTGACAATGCATATTGAATAACTGCTTATTTATCAAATTATACTTGTTGAGCATTAGATAGTTGACATACAGATGTATTGAATTATTGAGACACTATAAAATGAAGAATGAAATGGTTAACTGGGTATGCAAATACTAATAATAATTATACAGCATTAAATGATATAGATTGGATAAACATAACTCTTAATACTTCTAATGTTTTTCCAATTCCATCAATATATATAGCAGACTGTATAGATTGAGTAAAAGATTTAACTACTGATATAACACTATGAGCTGAAACAATTACATGGAGCAATTATACATCTACAACAGATTCTGATGCAACAAGAACTGCGAGAAATAAATACTTATTATGATGGGCAAAAACAAGTTGATCACATTTACCAAGTGCATATTCTTCAATAGATTATGAAGTATGAGATAATCTAACTTGAGATGCAAGATGAGAATATCAAGTAGCCTGTGAAAATAATGCAACAATATGATGAGATTTAACAACAGATAATTCAAATGAGCGGATTTGGCTTTCAGCTGTTGGTAATCCCAATGGTACTGCTTGGGGTCGTAGTGCTCGTATAGTTGGTTACGATGGTTGTGGAGACCAGGTTAGCACTTATGCAGGTTATCGTAGTACGGGTAGGTCGGCTAGGTTTGTCGTTCGTCCCTAGTTTTTCAGCAAATTAGCAATCCAAAAATCTAAAAATCCAAAAAAAATTAAATGGCTTGTAAAAGCCATTTAATTTTTTAATTACTAAATCTCTTATGCCTATGGTGTAAGAGATTTTCTTAAAAGCATAAGAAAGCATAAGGAAATTAGTCAAAAGCGTAAGGAAACTATATTATACAACATCAAAGCATAAGAAAAGCATAAGGAGAGCATAAGAAAAATGTTTAATTTAAGCCGTTTTATAAAATACTAACTTGTCAAGTAATGAAAAAACAACAATTTAGCTTTGAAGAGCTATATTTCATTGTTGTCATTATCGGGCTTGACCCGATAATCCAGAAAAGTATAATCAATTCATTAAATAATAAAATTATATTAAAATGAAAATTTACTATATTTATATTCTCGCAAGTAAAAGAAACTGAACTTTATATATTTGAATTACAAATGATTTAGAAAGAAGAATATATGAGCATAAAAATAAATTAATTGATTGATTTACAAAAAAATATAATGTTAATAGATTAGTTTATTTTGAAGAGACTAATGATATAAAAATTGCTTTACAAAGAGAGAAAAATTTAAAAAAATGGAATAGAAAATGGAAAATTGAATTAATTGAAAAATTTAATCCAGCTTGGCAAGATTTATCTACTGGATTATCCAGTCAAGCTGGATAATGACATAAAATTTTACTTATGCAAAAATTTAAATTAAAAGATCTATATACAGCATATATTGATTGTATTAAAAATAAAAAATCATCTATAGATTATCTAGAATATGATTTGAAACATAAAAAAACTGATTTAATAAAATTACTTGATGAAATAAATACAAAAACTTATAAAGTATGAAATAGTTATAGTTTCATAGCATACAAACCAAAAATAAGAGAAATATTTGCTGCAAATTTCAGAGATAGAATAGTTCATCATTTACTGGTTTGAAAATTAGAAACATATTTTGAAAAAAGATTTTATAAAAATATATTTAGTTGTAGAAAAGAAAAGTGAGCTTTATTGTGAATTAAAACACTTCTAAAGGATTTAGAAAAAGTAGATAATAATCATTATTACTTGCAACTAGATTTAAAATGATTTTTTATGAATATAGATAAAGATATTCTATATAATCTTATAAGTAAGCATATAACAAAGAAAAACTTTAAAAATCACTTATTTCTTAGATATCTCATAAAAGAAATAATATATAATGATCCTGTAAAGTGAGTAGAAAAAAGATGAAAAATGTCTTTATACAAATTAGTACCAAAATCAAAAAGTTTGTTTTGAAGACCAAAAAATAAATGACTCCCTATATGAAATCTTACTAGTCAATTTCTTGCTAATGTGTACTTAAATGAGCTAGATAATTATATAAAAAGAAATTTACAAACAAAGTATTATTACAGATATGTAGATGATTTTATACTTCTTTGAACAAGACAAGAATTAGAAGAAAAACTAAATAAAATAGAGATATTTTTAGAAAATAAACTCAAACTAAGATTATCTGAAAACAAAACAAAATTTTTACCAGTAACTTATGATATAGATTTTATTTGATATGTGATACGAGCTAAAAAAGTATTACTACCTAGAAAAAGAAATATAAATTCTATGAAAAATGTATTATATCAACAAAAAGCAAATAACTCTGATATTATAAATCATACAGTAGCTAGTATAAATTCTTACTTGGGAATAATTAGACAAGCAAAAACATATAAATTAAGAAAAAAATATCTTAGTAATCTTAATTCACTTATTTTCAAACAAAATGAATGATTTTTTAAAATAACAAAACAAAAAGAAATATTCAGTATTTTAGAATCTAACCAAAAATTAT
>CAZJHB010000145.1:0-3670 GCA_964545685.1 uncultured Candidatus Peribacteria bacterium
CCCTCAAATCAAGGCAACCTCCTTTTTCAAGTAAGAAGCTCTTGCATAGTTCATTCTTTAATTTTTTCTTTTTTCTCAATTAATTCATCAAGTGAGCTAATCAATTCATCAGTATCTGATAAAGTTTGAGCAATAAGTTTTTGTTCTTTAATTTTAGGTAATAATATATTTAATGATTTAATAGATTCCGAATTAACTGAATCAAATGTTGATCAAGTTGATAATTTTTCCCAATATGTCTCTAATTTAATTAAATAATAATATAAATAATCATTTTCATATGAAATTGAACAAACTCATCTTCAAATACAATTATCAAACTGAGATTTTGCAACATATCATACAGGAGCTCTTACAGTCATGATAATATCTCATTTTTTTCATTTCTTTGTTGTTTGAGAAGTATAGTTTCTTATAACTGTTTTTCTATTTTTTATATCAGCATTTCATTGAATTAATGGTAATCAAATTCATTTAATATTGTAAAATTCAGAATTTGGAGATTGTCACATAGTAATATCTGCAATTTCTCATAATTCTTTTACCTCCCAATCTTCAGGAATCACCCCCAACTCACTCATCTTATATCAAGGTTTTACTTTAATTTCTTGCATAAAATTTGCATTTAAAAATTATTTTGTTATAATATGTATACTGGTGAACATTAAATTGTTCTGACTTTTGTTTTTAACAAAAGATATGTTGAAAAGATGGAGTTTATATTCCATCTTTTATTTTTATATCAAACATTCTAGAAATTTTTTCATCAATTTCTGATAAATATTCATTTTCTAATTTTCATATAAATTTTCCAACTCTTTTAGTAGAAATATTTCTAATATAAAAAATATCACAAATAGAATCTTTTCATAAGTAATTAAATTTAGATTTTTTAATTTCTATATGAAATTTATTTATCAATTTTTTTCATATTTTTTTACCTTTTAAAGGTAAAACTATAATAGAATTTATAGTATTATAAGATCTTTTGCTATATACTATACAAGGTCTTTCTTTATTTAATTCCATTCATATATTCTTTCATAAATTCACTAAATAAATATCTCATTTATTAAATTTTAATTTTAAAGTTTTATTATTAAAATGCAAATCAATTATTTCTATAAACCAATCCAAAAAATCGGATATTAGTGGAATTGTAATATCACTTTTTATATAATTTATTTTTTCAAAAAGTTTATTTATCTTTGTTTTTAACATATTTTAAAAAAGCATTAAATACTAAATCACATCTTTTCAAGATGCCCTTTAACTTTCTCTTCATAAACCCCCACTCTCTCATTCAACTCAATCAAAGTATCCTTATACCTATCCACCAACTCAACAATCCTTCAAGTCAAAGTCTGCCCAACCCTATCAAGTTCTCAAAATAAACTTTCCTCTATAGATTTAATCCATTTTTTATCTACTACTATATTTTTAATCTCATCTACAGTCAATTCTGGATATTTAAAATATGCTAATTTATCTAACTCAAATTCAGCATCTTTGATTTCTTTTTTCAATTTAGCTTCTTTTCATAGTAAATCCAAGTATTTATTCAATACTTCTAGTTCATCAGCATATGAGTCATCTCATTTTATTTCTTTAATTCTTGTATTCAAACTAGCTTTTGTTATCTTTCAATTATCAGCTTTTGAATCCTCAATAAGTCAATCTTCTCACGAATTATCTTCAATAAGCTCTTCCATTTTTTTTGTATTTTCCTCTAGTTGTATATTTAATCAATCTAAAACATCAGCTTCATCTTTAAAATATGATTCAATTATTAAATTTTTTGGAATCAAATCACAAGTCCATCATTTATCTATTTCTTTACCTTTTTTGTTTGTTTCTAGGATTCTATAAGTTTTAGCCACCCATCAATCTATTCAAATCATATACATATCATCTTGCATTGTTTCAGCCCAATAATCCATTAAATGTTGATACATATCATATTTATTTATCAATGATATATCTTCAAAAGTAGCTAAAAGTCATTCAGATATTTTATTAATTATTTGCTTTGGTTTAACTCATATATCCAAATCTTTTAATAAATTCGTTGTATCATCTTTCCATACATTGAATAGCTTTTGAACTTGTTGTTTATAGTTTATAAATTCACTATTTTCAATAATAGTATCTTTTATTTTATCCTCATCTATGCTGATTTTTGAATATCAAGGTCTTATCTCTTCAAATAAATCAAATTTAAGATTCTTAAATACATCAAAATACTCTGACATTTTATCTATATCAGCATTCGGAATTCATCATTTTAAATGAGCCTCTATACTTTGAATATCCTCTTCCAGCGAAGTATCAATATATCTAGGTATATTTAAATTATAATCATTTTTTTCTATTTCAGCCAAACTTACATATCTAGAGTATTTTTCTAACTCAAATCAATTATTAAAAGTATCTACTATCTTATGAATATCTTGAGATCTAAGTCTATTTTTATTTCAATCTTTCATAAATCCTTTACTTGCATCAATCATAAAAATTCATTTTCTCTCAATAGCATTTTCTTTATCAATTACAATAATACATGCTGGAATTCAAGTCCCATAAAAAAGATTAGCAGGAAGTCATATTATTCATTTAATATATCCTTTTCTAATTAAATTTCTTCTTATATCAGCCTCAGCATTTCATCTAAACAATACACCATGAGGTAATATTACTCATGCTTTTCAAGTAGATTTTAAAGATTTAATTATATGAAGCATAAAAGCATAATCTCAATTTTTTTCTGGTGGAATACCATCTTCAAATCTTAGAAATTCATCATTTATAGTATCTATTCAGTTTGACCATGATTTTACACTAAAAGGAGGATTAGCTACTACATAATCAAATGTTTTCAAATTTCAATATTCATCTTTATAATGAGGTTTTGATAAGGTATTATCCTTATAAATATCTGCATCTGGATTTCAATGAAGTATCATATTCATTTTTGCAAGTGCAGAAGTTGCACCATCTTTTTCTTGTCAATATATAGTTAAACCACGAGGAGCTTCATCACTAGCTTTTAAAAGCAAAGATCAACTTCAGCAAGTTGGATCATATACTGTTTGATCTTGACTTGTTGTTTTATTTATTCAGATTACTTTTGATATAATTCTTGAAACTTCTGATGGTGTATAAAATTGTCCTTTACTCTTTCAACTTTCTGTTGCAAATTTTCTCATTAGAAACTCATATGCATCTCATAAAATATCATCTCACTCAGCTTTATTATTTTTGAAGTCCAATTTCGGATTTTCAAATATAGCTATTAATTTTGATAAAGTATCAACCATATCTTTTCATTTTCATAGTTTTTCTTCATCATTAAAATCTGTTTGATCAATTACTCATTTTAAATCATTCTCTTCAGCTAGTTTTGCAATAATTTTATTTATTTTATCTCAAATTTCTGGATTTCATTTTAAAGCTACCATATCTTTAAAACTTCATCATTCAGGAACTACAATAAGTGCATTTTCTTTTCCATAATATTTATCTGATACATATTTCATAAAAAGAAAAATAAGGACATAATCCTTATACTGAGAAGCATCCATAGAACCTCTTAATTCATCACAACTTTTCCATAAAGAAGAGTATAATTCAGATTTTTTAATTGCCATATTTTATATAATTAATCGTTAAA
>CAZJHB010000146.1:0-3616 GCA_964545685.1 uncultured Candidatus Peribacteria bacterium
GTATTTTTTTTATTTATATCTAGTTTTATAATTTGCATAAATATCTTATTATATACTATATGAAATATTATTTTAAAAATCTATAAGCTCATTCAAGTTAATATTATTTGCTTCTTTTGCTTTTTGTTGTAATTCCAATTCAAAATTATCTTGTACATATCTTTTCTTTTTTTAACTTATTATTAGGATAAAATTCTTTTATAAGATCTTAAAAAGACATTAAATTTCATTCTTCTATATCCTTTAATCATTGATTTATTTTTTCTATTTCTTCTATCGTATATCAATCCTTCAAAAAATCATTTATTGCTTCTTTTGATAACATAAAATCATAATTAATTTTAAACTAAATATATTATATTAATTTAAATTTTAATTGCAAATCTTTTATATACTTATTATATACTATATAAATTATTGATGATCATCTATATCAAATATTTTTAATATTTTTCATTCTAAATATCAAAAAGCTCTAAATTGTTTATTAATTCTAAAATACCATATTTCATCTTTCTTTGGCTCTCTTAATTTTAAATAATTTCAAGTAAAAATACTATTTATGATATTTTCTTTTTTTCTAATATATTGAACTAAAAGTCTTCTTTTTAATAGATAATTTCTGACTTTTGAAGTTTCTATTATTTTTTCAACTATCAAAGTCATTTTTAATAAATTATAAATTAACAAATTCTGAATCTTTCATCTTTTTTGCTTCTAAAAAATTATTCTTTTGTTTCTCTGTTAAATCCTCAAAAGAAATACTTCAAAATTCAATCTTTTCATCTTTAATTAAATTATTATTTTTTATATTATTTTGATTTTTAAATCATCAATTTTTTGAAATTACTGCATTTACTAACATAATATTTTTATAAAAATATAAACTAAATTTATTATAATAATTAATTTTTAAAATACAAATTTATTATATACTTATTATATTCTTTTCTCAATAAAATAAAAAAAAAGATAACTCCTGTGCAATACAAAAATCATCTTTTAAATAAATAAACTGTTTTTTTATTTATTCCACTTTTGTGAACTCATATCATAATTCAGTGTTTTTTAGTTTTTATTCTAATAACCTTAAGCATTACTAGATTCATCTGATTTAACCTCTCATTATGTAGTAGTTTTTTTAGCTTCAATTGTTCAATTTTTAAATTTTTTAACATCCATATTTCATCATTCATCAACAAGATTTTTATTTCAATCACTATCAATTCTTATATGTTTTTGTATTTTTTCTAAACTATCTTTAACTTCATTATCACTATTTATATCCATATTATTAAATTGTTCAATAACTTGCTCATGAGTTACATGTCAATTTACTATTGCATCAGCTAAAGCTTTTGCACTAGTACTTGCTAATACAATATCATCACCTTTAGTTTCTGTTTGAAGTTGAAGAGTTGTATTATTATTTAAGTTTAATGTATTAGTATTATTTGTACTTTCAGTATTTCATCAAGTTGTATCATTTCATCAATTAAGTGAATCTATATATGCATTATAATCAGTTTTTGTCCAATTTCCATCACGATGACCTTGTCAATTTCATAATATATCATTTATACCTAATTTTCTATCAATAGCTTTCATTAATTCAACATATTCATCTTCAGATCATATACTTTTTTTATCTTTCCATCACTCAACTTCATATTCATGAGCAACTTCCAACATAGCTTGAACTCAATTTTTATTTGTATAAGCTTTATTAGTATGTCCCATTTCCACCATTAATTGTTTTATTTGATCTGCTATCAAATTAGGAGTAGCTTTATTTTTAAGCATTCTACTTAGTTTATCAGACTCTATTGTAGAATTCACAGTATTTCAAAATAATCAATGTTCTTGCATAAATTTTCTAGAATCTTCTGAAGGTTTGGTTGAAGTATAATATGTATTTGCTGCAGATCATATTTGCTGTATACTTTTCATACTCTGTCCTCCCCCAAACACAGGAGCATACTGCGGAGACTTCGCAACAAGCTGTCACACTTGATTACCAAATTGATATATTGGTTCAACTACTGCTTTTGTTATATCAGATGTTCTTAGAGCAGCCATTATTGAAATCCGAAATACTCAAATTCACATAAGGTATAAAACCATTGTTCAAATAGTTCATAAAACTCATTCTCATCAAGTAATTAATACATTCATAACATTATTTTCATCTGAATTAGGTGTTCAAACTGCTCATTTAATAGTTAAAGAAAAAGGTCATATTTTTATTTGATCATTAATTTTATCTATTTTTTTTATCTCCATCTTCTCTGATGTAGTTCAATATCAAGTCATTCATGTACTTATAGTGTGAATAAATAATAATCAAAAAGTAAGAGCTAGCATAACATATACTGGTATAAAAGCAAGAGAAAGAAATTCTTTTATATTGAATTTTGATAAAAATCAATCTCATCATCAATCTTTTTTATCAAAAAAGTACATTAAACCAAAAAGAGGTGATAACATTATATAGATCCATATATAAAATCATCTTACTATTAAAACTAATCCTAAAGATACAATCAAAATCATATAAACTATAATAAACAACAAATCAAAAACAATTTTTATAATCAAATCTCAAATATCTTTTATATTTACCTTAAATTCTTCATTAACTATTTTTGTTATTTGATCTAGTTTTAAAATTCAATAAGTATATGTAGAAACTAATCAGAATGACGTATTTTTCATTGATTCTGATAATTTTTCTTCCTTCCCTTCTTCACAGTCAAAATATTCCTCATCTTTAGTTGTGTCAGCACTCAAATTTAATGTACAATCTGTACTAACTACCACATTTTCAAGTTTTGATTTATATTCTGGAATAATATCACTTGGTAAAGTTAATACTTGCATAGTTAATATTGAAGATATACTTAATACAAATTGAACAAAAAACCAAGTAAAAGGTACAATTAATACTCAAATAATAAATTTTGGTAAAGTCTGTTTTAATTCCCATTTATTATCTGATTTTCCTATAATATTCATAAATGCTATCCATATTAGAATAAAAGCAAATATGATATATACAATATTTGAAACTAAAGTCCAAATAGTTCTAAAAATTTCACCTAATCAAAATAATGTTCAATTAATCCAACCTGGATCAAGAAAAAGAGTTATAAAATATGTAAGAGCAGCAACAAATAATGCTAACACTTGAACTGCTGCATTAACAATTTCTATTATCTGTTCTTTCCAAGTAGCAGCTCATGCTGTAGTATTATCTCCTGCAAAACTAATCTCTCCTGCCATTAGATAAATTATGATAAAAAATCAGAAATAATAAAAAATCTTTTTATTATCCTTGAAAAAATTCTTAATTTTTTGTACTATTTTCATGTATTTACATTCAAAATAAATTAATTACTAAAGTTATTTTATCATATAAATTTTTTAAGTGCAAAATAATTGCAATAAAAAAAAATTCTCTCTTCAATTCATCAAAGAGAGAATAATTATATTTGTTCTATTCACCTTCCTTAGTAAGGAGAGCCTGTCCCGATTTAGCGGGAGGGTTAGGATGTGTTCTAACCTAACTTCTTTTTCAACAATTCATTAAAAATCTTTGGATTACCTTGGCCTTGAG
>CAZJHB010000147.1:0-3601 GCA_964545685.1 uncultured Candidatus Peribacteria bacterium
CATGGACTTGGACTTGTGAATGAAGTTGATGATGAACAGATGCAGAATGTAGAGCGGATATTATAGGAGAAGAAAATTTCTGTCCTTGAGCTATTGAAGATTTATGAAATGGATATCGGGTAGTAAGTTCAGAAAATACAGAACATATGGCTGGGTGTTCTGCAGATTATGGAACATATAAAAAAGAAAAATGTATATTGTGTATTCCAAGTGAAAAAATGTATGTAGCACCTTCAAGTTCAGAAGCTGTAAAAACACATGCAGATTGTGATGATTGTTATGTAGGGGCTTGATCTACAAATTGAGAAGCTGCTAGTTATTGTACAAATTTATCTGTACCATTACCATCAGGTACTTCAGCAAGTTATTGGAGTTTGCCTCCACTAGATGAAGGTTGATTGAAAACTATACAAGAATATAATACTGATTATTGAAAAATTAATCACGTATGAGGTACTTCTCGGTATTGGTCATCTGATTATCATTCTTATTATGATAATGCTTATCCTCAATGGTGGCTACATACTATTGATGTTTACAATCGTAATTATAATGTATGGTCTTCACGTCCAAATGTACGTTGTGTTGCAAAAGAAGAAATAGCAAGAGAATGATGGATGGCTTTAGATTCAAATTGTGATATACCAGATATAACAGTATGAGATCAAGTTTGGGCAGGTTGTAATTCTACATTGTGAACTTGAATTTCATATGGAGATTCAAATGCAGAACCTTTTGATTGGAGTACTACTTATAAAGGTTGTTATGATTATCTATGAGATACAGAAGATTATAGTACTGAATGTTATTGATATAATACTAAGGAAAGTAATTATAATTCAACATATTGAGTAAATAATATATGGTGAAAACTTTATACTTTTGATAATTCTGATAGTGCATGTCCAACAGATTGACGGCATGTTCCATCAGAAGAAGAATGGAAAAAATTATTTAATACTCTTTATTGAAGTACATGTGTAAATTATTGAAGTCAAGAATTTCATGAATGTGATTGAATATGATGGGCTTCAAGTACTAGTAATAATGTAGCAAAAGTTTTAAAAATTCCTTTAGCAGGTCGTCGTTATAAAGATGAAATAGATAACCCTTGAAATCTATATTATAGTAAGCGTTGAGATTCAGCTCGGTTATGGAATTCTACAGAAAGTGGAGATTCAGCAGCTTGGTATTCTAACTTAGATCATGGTAGGTCTACTGTTTCTAATGTTGTTATGGGGACAGACAATCCTAATGGTAGTGCTAATAGTGTAAGATGTATAAAATGAGAAAGTACAGAATCAATTGAGGAAGCTACTTCTTCTACTCCAGATAAACCTATTTGTCCTGAATGATGGACTTGGTCAAGTGGTTTAAGAGATCAATGTAATTATCAATGAGCATGGATATCTTGTATTGATAATTTACCTGATTATTGAAGAAATGCCGAAGGTGGTAATCCTGATTATATTTGGAAGCTTATTAATGATGTATCATTTACTAGTCCAGATCATTGGACTAATTCAAAAGGTGAAATAACGACTTGTTATTACAATTCTGAATGGAATGGGGATTAAAGCTTACTTTTTAATATATATGAAGTATTTGTACTAATTTAATTAAATATTTTAAAAATTAATTTTATAATTTATAAAAAAAATGAAAAAAAATGCAATAATAATTATTTTAACAACAACTATAATATTAATTATTATTTGAGTTTATATTTTATCAAATAAAGATAATAATATAGATAATGTTGTTAATAATTCACAACAACAATCAATTCAAAAATATACACAAGAAGAATTTTCTCATGAAGTTGAATTGTATAATAAAATATTATTAGAAGCAACTTCTTTGGATGATTTAGAAAAATGTGAACAATTATGAATTGAAGATGTTTATAATACTTGTATATCAAGTATAAATCTTAGATACTGAGAAATTTGAATGGCAAAAACATTAGAAGATTGTGAAAAAGTATGAGCTACAGAAAAAGAATCACAAGAATTTAGACAAGATGTATGTAAGTATAATGTAATAAAAAAGATGGATAAGTATACAACAGATTATGAAAAATTATGTTGAAAAATAGTTGATGAAGATATAAAAAATGCTTGTATCTGAAATTTTGAAAAATAATTTTGAGAAAAATAAAAAAATATTAGTTCTTATTTTTTCATTTATTATTGTTTTAATATCAACAGCTTTTGCAGCAAATTCTATTAATTCTATAAATTGAAATGAGCAAACAATTGAAGAAGGAGATGTAATTACAGCAGCTTATAGATATTGTACTGATTTTTGTGCAGTTTCTTGATGAGAAAATTGTGCTGGTTGAGTTTCTAGTTGTTGATTTATGAATGAAATTGATTCTACTAATATTGTTATAACTTGTATATGATGATAAAGTAAATTCAATATTAGATAAAATTATAAATTAGAAAAACTTGACCTATATTATATTTCAATATAATATAGACAAAATATATAATATTACTTAAATTTATAGAAATTATGGCAAATAGTCACGGATTAACATCTAGAATTGTAAAAAAGCAAGCAGCAGCTAGAAAATTATCAAAAGGAAAGAAAAAAGCTTCTCAAGTTTATATAGGGAATGAAAACCCTCAAGTAAGAAAAAACCAAAGTTATAAATCAAGAAATCATTATCTTGAAAATAAACAAAACTTTCCAAAGAAAAAACTTAGAACAAAAAATCCTGAATCATTAATTGAACAAGGTATTATAGATGAAAGAGGTTTTTTTGTAAAAGGAAAAAAGAAAAATTTTATAACAAAATCAATGGTAGATTCAAAAGGACTTGATTTTTATGGAATGCCTAGATAGTAAGCTTATGCAGAGATTTTATTTTGAAAATTTGGATAAAAATGATTCAAGTATTATTATTAAAAATCCAGATTTATTAAATCAATTAATTAAAGTGTTAAGAGCAAAAAATTGAGATAAATTTTGCTTTTTTAATGGTATAAATAATATTAATTATTTTTTTGAAATAAAAGAAGTTGAAAAAAGAGAAATATATTTAGAAAAAATTTGAGAACAGATAGTTGATAATGAAATAGATTTTAATTTGAATATTTTTCAAGCATTACCTAATAAATTAGAAAAATTAGAATATATTTTGCAAAAATGAGTTGAAATATGAGTATCTAATTTTTACTTTTTTAGAGCAGAAAGAAGTCAAAAATTAAATTTATCAGAAAATAAAATAATAAGATTAAAAAAAATAATAATTGAATCAGTGGAACAATCATGAAGATCTATTATTCCAGAATTTATTATAGAAGAAAATATTAATCTTGAACTATGTAATACTTGAGAAAATATATTTTTTCATACCAAAGATGATAATTCTATTACATTAAAAGATTTAAAACTAGATTATAATAAAACTATTAATTTATTTATCTGACCAGAATGATGATTTGATGATAAAGAAATAGATCTTTTTGAAGAATTAAATTTCAAAAAAGTTCATCTATGACCTAGAATACTAAGAACAGAAACAACTTGAATAGTAAGTGCTTTTTGTATAGTACAGAATAAAAAGTAGTGTACGCAGTAGTGTACGCAG
>CAZJHB010000148.1:0-3571 GCA_964545685.1 uncultured Candidatus Peribacteria bacterium
TGTTTCAAATCTTTCTCTTATATCTACAAGATGAGGCGATGTAAAAACTCACACTTTTTCTCAAGCTTCTTTTAATACAGAAAATACCATTTTTGATACAGATCACTTTCCATTAGTTCAAGTAATATGAATTATCTTAGAATCATCTTGAGGATTTCAAAAAAAATGTGTTGCTTTTAATATCTTTACAAGTGAATAATCTTTAACTATTTCTAATTTAAATAAAGATTCAACGACTTGTTTATATGTTTTTTTTTTCATTTTATCAATTATTATTTCAACTTTCAAAATTTTTTAATTTCTGAGTCATTAATTTATAACTATAAAAACCAAGATTTTTATAATAATTATTATGAATTCTTCATGGTTCCATATTTTCATCACTAATAATTCCAGCCTCAAACTGTGAACCATGTGCACTATCAATTCAATCACTTAATTGAGCCCATGTAATCAAGTTAGCTCAATGAGTAAAGCCAATTATATAATTTTTAATAATACTTTCTGCAACCAAATTTTCACGATATTGAACATCTCTTGGTAAAAAAGTAGCCATATCAGTTATTGCTATTGGAATACCCTCAAATCCATTATCATCAAGTAAATCACAAACATCACTTAAATTTTTAATAAGATTTAGATAAGAATCAGAATTAGAATTAGGATAATAATGTTGCATTAGGATTTGCTTTTTTAATAGCTAAATTTGTTTTAACAAATAAATCTACATAATCAGTTTCATCTCAATCCCACCATATTTTACCATATTTTTCATTCCAACCTTCACCTCTCCACATTTCAGTTCCAAGTATCCATGAATTAACAATTGGAGAATTAGGTACATCATCAATACCATCTCCATCATATCTTTCAGCTATTTTTTCAATAAACGTTAGATACTCAGTTAAATCATTTGGATAAGCCATTATAATATCAGTATCATCATTATCCCAATCTGGCGGAGAAGGATAAATATTTACCATAGGAGATAATCCTTTTTCATTTGCCTCACTATAAATTTTATCCAATATACTCCAATCAAAAACTCATTTTTCTTCTTCAACATATTCCCATATTAATGCTCACCAAGATTCATGTGACATAAATCTTACTGTATTTGCTCATACTTCACCCATATAGGAAAGAGAAGTTTCATATTCATCTCATAAAAATCCTGCAATTGAAATTGAAAAAGAAGAATTATCAAAGCTAATATTGCTAACTGTATTAGAAGAAAAATTCTCATTATTTAATGATTCTATATCAAAAAGAGCTAATTCTACTTTAGCATATAAATAATATAACACATCAGTTTTAAAAGAATTTTTTTTATAATTTTTATCTAAAACAATTTCTAATTCTGATTTAACTTTAGTCAAAAACATTTCATTACTTTCAATTTTTTTCACAATTTAATCAATTTTATTAATATACTTTTCTCATATAGAATATTCTTCAAGAACTAAATTTGCTGAGACAACCTTTTGTTTAATTTTATACCTATATATACTTTTATTAGAGCTAGAAAAACCAACATATCATAACATTAAAAACAAACCTATAACCAAAAAAAATTTCTTCATATTTTTTTATAAACTAAATAATAAATCTAAAATTAATTACCTAATAAAATAATTTCTTTTTCAGGCAACAAATTTTCTTCTATTACTTCACTCAATGTTCTACTTTTTTCTCCTGTTGGATCTTGACTATGAATAAAATCTAAAAATTTCATAAAAGATTCAGCTTCATGCAAATTTCATGTTGCAACATTTTTATCTATACTATGTGCTACACCTCAATATACTTCTGTAGATTTCATTTTACTAAATATTTTTTCTGCTTCTAATCTCAATTTTTCATTAGTTATCTGAGCATGAGTAAGATGTTTTCTTTTTATTCAATTAACTTCTGTAACTGTTATATAAGCATTTATTCCTTTACTAGGATTAATATCCTTCATAACTCTTCCTGTCAAACCATAATTTGCTAAATTTGAAGCAGTAGTATAAATTATTTCATCTGGTAGAATTAAAGGATCTGTGTTTATACATCAACTTTTTATATCTGGATTAATAATTTTTATCTTTTCTATATAATTATTCATAGTTCCAATATAAGATTCATTTTTACTTTTATTTTTTCTTATTTTTAAAGCATCTGTCTCTGAAAAATTAGTATAACCACCCCATAAAGCATGAGTAACACTATGATGATGACTAGCAATTTCATGTCATTGCTCTTTCCATTTTTCAAGTTCATTTATTCTTTTAGAATCCGAAATAATATAATCAACCCGTTTAGGAGTAAACATTAATGTTAATTTAATATTATATTCATCTGCTTTATTAATAATATCCTTCAATGTATTATAACTTTTTTCTAAAGTCATCTCTGGATAATTAATATCTGGTAAAGGTTCATTATGAATTGCTAGAAAATAGTATGGAATATTCATAGTTTCATCTGTCTCTTGATAGTTAACATTAATATTATTTTGTTTATCTTCATTATCAACTTCATCAAGAATTATAGTTTGAGATAATTTATTATTAGTTTGTATTTCTTCTATAAAAATTGGCACTTCTCCTAATTCAATCTCTACTACACCATTATTAACATCTACAACATAATTATTAAACGCCATTTCATATTCAAACACTTCTTTTCATGTTTCATATTTAGCAACTCATTCTGTTTTTACAACTCAATCTAAATCTCAAACTTCTAATGATATTATTTTTTTAGTTGAATTATCATTCCATGCTATCCAAATATTTTTTCCAGTAGATTGATTTTTAAATTTATAAATATATATTCCATCCAATTCCTGAATTATTTCAATATTATCCCAATCTACTTGAACTTTATTTTTTTCGTTTGTTAAAGTATTATCTTGTTCACTTAAACTTGAATTTTCTTGTTCTAAATAAGCACAAGTTCAATAATCACATTTATTATTATCTTCTATAAAATCATTACTAACTATATCACTTTCATCTTTATTAAAATTAAAAGAACAAGAACTAATTCCTAAAATAATTAAACAAATCATAAGCAAAAAAATCTTTTTTTTAGTTTGCATAATAATAAAAATAATAAAGTAAATTTTTAACTAATTATAAAACTAACAAAAAAATATAAATTACTATAAATTATTAAATCAAAGTATATATTGATAAATATTATTTATATACTTTATTTTCATTTATTTTTTTAAAAAGTTTAATTATATTTTTGTGTTCTTTTATATCATGTACCCTAACTATACTTGCTCATTTATTTAAAGCAAATAAATTCAAAGCCAATGTTTCAAATAATACATCATCAGGAGTTAAATCTAACAATTTATAAATCATCGATTTTCTTGTTAATCAAGCAATAAGAGGATATCATAACTTTTTAAATATATATAAATTATTTAATATCATATAATTATGATTTAATGTTTTTCAAAAACCAAATCAAACATCCAATATAATATTATTACTTTCCTTTTCATTTATTTTATTATTTTATAACTAACTCCCAACAATTATTTTTCTCATTTTCTTTTATTAATTTCCAATTT
>CAZJHB010000149.1:0-3564 GCA_964545685.1 uncultured Candidatus Peribacteria bacterium
GCTGGCTTTTGCGATTATAGAAATTTTAGTTTGAATTTTTATTTTTTCTTTGTGATTAGTATCTATATATGCAATTATAATTTCTACACTTAAAATGAATGATTATAATTCAAACTATATTATAGCTACAAGTTTAGCAAAAGAACAAATAGAATTAGTTAAAAATATTAGAGATACAAATTATATGAATTTAAAACCTTATAATTTAAAGAATCCTGAATGAAATAGTTTTAATGATAGTGATAAATTTGAATTACAACATTATTATAAAGTAGAAAATAATTTTTGAACTAATTTAGGTTACGAGTTAACAGATATTACAAATGGTTTTGAAGAATGAGAAAAAAATTTAGATGATATGGATGATTATAGATTATGTTTATCTTCACAAAATTTATATACTTATAATTGTAACGAAATAAATAGTAAAAAAACTAATTTTTATAGGTTTTTTTATGTAGAAGAATTAAAAGATAAAGATTGAATATATGATAATACTTTTAAGTTAGTATCAAAAGTAATATGGTATAAAAGATGATATCATGAATTTGAAATATCTACAGTTATTGCAGACTGGAAAAGGTTATAATTAAGCCATTAAAATGTTATTGTAAGATAAGAAAAGATTATAAAAAATAAAATTTAAATCTAAAAATATGTTGAATATTAAGATAAATAATAATGATTTATGTAATAATGATTTATGTAATAATGATTTATGTGATAATAATTTATGTGATAATAATTTATGTAATGTCCGCAGGCCTGCGGACACTACGGGGAAATGCCTAAAGGCATTTACATTAATTGAAATTATTGTATCAGTAACTATTTTATCAATTATAATGGTTTCAGTTTTTACAGTATTTATAAATACAACAAATACTACTGTTAAATCAGAAATGAATAGAATAATGCAAGAAAATGTTAAAAATATTATAGAAACTATTACTGAAGATATTAGAAAAAACTGAATAAAATGAGTTGCAGATTTTAATGAAGATTGTGATTTTACATTAATAGATAATTATAAAAAATGAACAAAATTATGTACATATAATAGTTCCTATTATCTTGCTAAAAATGTTGCAGGTATTGAAGTGAGAATTGATGATTTAAGTAAATGTTCTTCAGTTGATGATAATTGTTTTTTAATATTAAAAAAATGAGTTTGGGAAAAATGACAAAGATTATCAAACTCTTCTGTAGCAATTACTAATTTAAATTTTTATATTGCTAATGAACAAATTCCTAAAGTAATGATAAATATATCTATGCAACCCGCAATATGAAAATGAATAGATTCTACGATAATAGAACAAAATAATATAGTAGTTCAAACTACTATTAGTGATAGAGTTATTTTAAAAAAATAAAATTATAATTTATTTAATTTATGAAAAAAAATAAAAATTGATATTCTGTTTTGATTTCTTTATTAATAATTTGATTTTTATTATTACTTGTTGTTTGAATTTTTAATCTTATTTTAAAAGAGTATAATGATACAAAAGCAATAGGTGATTATTACAAAGCTTATTATGGAGCAGAAGCAGCACAAGAATTAGCGTTATTACAAATTAAAGAAATATGATATTGAATAGATTCAAATATAGATTTTTCTATTAATGATAAATCAGTTATATTATCAAATAATCCAGAGGATAAAAGTTTATTTAATAAAAAAAATGAAGTTTATTTATGATATGATTTAGACACAAAAACTAATTCATATTCAGGAAAATTGAATTCTTTAGAGTATGATATTATTCCTCTTTTTTATATAGAAAGTGATTCAGAAAATGAAATTAAATCTAAAAATATTAATTTTAGTATTTTTAGTTGAAATAGCAATGATATAGCTTGGAATATAGTGTCTTCAGATTGAATTTGAATATCTTGAACAGGAGATTTTAGTTCAATTACATCTGTAAAATTGAAAAATATTAGTTCTTCTTTTATTACAAAAAATAATACTACAGTAAATAATTTTTTAACTAATTATAATACTAATTATTTGATATTATTTAATACTTCAGAAAATAATAATCTAAGTTATAATATTAAAAGTCTTAATGATTTAGAATATTTTACAAAACCCAGAACTTATATCATTTCTATGGCTAAAATATGAGATTATAAACAAAATATATTAACATATTTAAATAATACACAATATTTAAATATATTAAAATATTCAATTCATAGTAATTAATTTATATTATATGATTATTGTCTATTTTAAAGGATTTTTTTAAAACCCGTTTATAAAGCCATTTTCTATATTTTTTAAAAAGAAAAATAAAAAAAGATTTGCATAACTAAAGAAAATAACTAGAATACAGGTGTTTTATATATTAATAAATAATTTTTTATGAAAAAACATGATTTTATTAGAGCAGTTGCTAACTCAGCTGGATTAAGTCAAGATGTTGTATCTAAAGTTTTAGCTACTATGGTTGACACAATTACTAATGAAGTAAAATCTGGTGAAGATGTAAATATTACAGGTTTTGGTTCTTTTAAATTATCTACTAGAGTTGCTAGAAATGGAGTTAATCCAAGAACTGGTGAAGCTATTAAAATACCTTCTATGAATACTCCTGTATTTAGAGCTGGAAAAACTTTTAAAGAAGCTGTTAGATAATAAGAAATTGTACATAAATAAAAAAAAGTATCTATTTAATTAGGTACTTTTTTGATTTTTTAATATAAAAGTGTTATAATGAAATAGAAATTATATAAAAAATTTTTATTTTATGCATAAAATATCTATTTCTAAATTATATAAGTTAAAAAATAAAGAAAAATATATAGAAAACTTTTTTAACAATAACCAAATAAATATAGAATTTTTATATTTATCTGATTTTATTCATACTCAAATGTTGAGAGAAACTATAAGGCGTATATTTAAATTTGTTTGATTAAATGAAAAACAAATTTCAAGAATTATATTAATAACAGATGAAATGAATAATAATGCAATAGAATATTGAAGTAAAACTTGAGAAAAAAATAAATTAAGACTTAATTTAGAAAAAAAAGAAAATTCTTTTTATTTGAATATAGAAGTAGAAGATACTTGAAATGGAAGTAAACCTAAAACTGCTTTAGAAATGGAGACACTTAGAGCTCATCAACTAAAATTATGATATAGAGAACATAGATCAATAAGATGAAGATGATTGTTTATGATAATAATTAATATAGTTGATAGGTTATATTTTAGAGATACATCAACTTGATGACTTATAGTTTGAATAAAAAAATATATAACAAATTAGTTATATATTTTTTTTATGTTTTGTTCGCATTTTTGTTTTTCTTCTATAGGACAATAAAATACTTTACTGTTTATTCTTAAATCAATATAATAAATTCAAGTTTTAGTTATATTTTTATATTCTTTATTAAAAATAACTAATTTTTCTATTTGATTATTGATATTGTTTTCTAGAGAAAAGATTAATAATGTTTCTTTTGTTTTTATATGTAATTCTCTTTCTATTGTATAATAAGTTAAATCTTCTATTTCTAATTGAATTATATTTTCTTTTATTT
>CAZJHB010000150.1:0-2209 GCA_964545685.1 uncultured Candidatus Peribacteria bacterium
ACTTAACAATCTTTCCTTTACTTATTCTCAAGAATTTTATACAACGAATCAAATCATTCTTTTTTTAAATAAGTAGATAATTTCATATCTAATCTTACTCATAAATCTACATTATATTTTTTTCAATAGTTCAAATATGAGTATATCATCTTTTTACCCTAATTGTTAATGATTTATTTTTCTTTCTTTCTATTATTGTCATAAAATTTTAATAAAAAAATATATTTAAAATTCTTCAAAATTTCAATTTTCAATATCTATTACACATAACTCAAATTCTGATTCTATAAGTTTTTCATTATTTTTCCAACTTATATTTTCTCAATATTTTTTATCTTTTTTAAGATAAATAAATAAAGGAATGATTTTATCATTTTCAATAAAAACTAAAACTCATCTAAAATCTACAAAATTTATTTTATTTTTAATTTTGAAAAATGGACTATGTAAATTTATAAATTTATGACTTTTGTTTTTTAAAGCTATAACCAAATCTTGAGTTTTAAAATATTTCTTAAAAGAATTTAAAAACTCTTTTTCAAATCTTCAAGTAATTATTACTTTCATTATTTTAAATATTAATTAAACACTTTTTCTAATTTTTTTATATTTTTTTGTATATTTTTATTATTTTTTAATGCTTTTGTTTCTTTTTTACTAAAAGATTCTACTTCTACATCCAAAAAAGGACTAACACTAAATTTGACTTCTCAACTATTTAATGTACTTTTTATCATCATACTAAGAAGATTTGTAGGATTTGTTCCCAAAGCCTTAGAAAATTCTGTAAATTCTTGCTTCAAATCTTTTTCAAGTGAAATTGTCATTGTTGTTTTCATAAAATTAATACAATATAAGATAATATAAGATATTATATAAAGATTATATTAATATTTATTAGTTTTACAAATCTTTTGATAATAAGTAAAAAATATAATACAATTTTATTCAACTTAATACTTTTTTAAATTTTTTAAGTATTCACATATTTACCATACAATCTATACAAATAAAATCCAATAACAAATCCCAAAGTATTTAATAAAATATCATCAATATCAGTAACTCTATAGTAAAAAATTATATATTGAAGTAATTCAATACTAAAAGATAATATCACACCTACAAATAAAGCTTTTTTAAGGACTCTTTTACTTTTCCAAATAAGTGGAACCAAAAATCCCATTGGAATAAAAAGAAAGATGTTACCTATAATTTGTTTAATAATAAAAGCTAAACTAGAATTAAATAATATATCAAATATTGATAAAAAAGGTATGAAATTATTTTTTCATCCATATTTTCAAACTTCATTTAATCATTGAATAGGTATTGGAAAAATTGTTACTGAAATTACAGTAATAATGTAAAAATAAAAAAGAGAACTTATTATAAGTTTCTTTATATTAAATTTTTTTCATATAAAAATTAAGAATATGAAAATATAAATGAGAACAGAAATAATAATAAAAAATTCGTAATTCAGCATATTAATAATTTTTGTTATTTAAATTTTTTCTAATTTTCATACATTTTCTTTATGCGATTTATTTGCTTTTATTACCTTCATAATTTTAAATATTAACTAATAAAATCAATTATAAAATTTAAATATCAAATTGATTTAAAGCATCATTTGATTTTCATGAAACTCCTTGAATTTCTGTTCTAACATTTTTTGCTAATCCTATATCTTTTTTTAGCTCTTTTCAAATTTGATTAGCTCTTTGTAATATTAAGTTTTGATTAGCTATTCCTAATGTATTAATATAATTTTTAGGATTTATAAGACATCATTTATAACAAATATCATCTGTTTTTCATTTCATTATTTTTTGAAATTGAACTATATTATGCCAAGTAATATTATCAAGAGTTAAATATCACATTAAAAAGTTAGGATATTGAAATTGTTGCTCCCTTTTTATTAAATTTGATTCAAAATACTCTTCAAGAGCTTTATAAATACATAATTCTTCAAATACTTCATTTTCAGACTCAAAATCTTTTGCATATGTAAATGGAGCAACTTCAAGTATTTTTCAAAAATCTCATATTATAATCTTGTCTTCCCTTTGACGTTTTATTGAGTTTTTTATATTATTTAAAAATGTTTTTTCAAGATCTTTTTCAGAATATAAGACATTAGTATTATCTCTTAATTCCTCCCATTCCTTTGCATTTAATAAATCAATATTCATTATATTAA
>CAZJHB010000150.1:2309-3559 GCA_964545685.1 uncultured Candidatus Peribacteria bacterium
AATTAGTTAATAAAATTTTTTAACATATCTCTTACCTCATCTCAATCATTTTCTTCTATTTCAGAATTTGTTCAAGGTACTATAGAAATTCAAAAATCTATAATATAAATTTTACTAATTCCATTTTTATCAGGATTATTCAAAAGTATATTCCTATCATTTGAATCCAAATCTTTATGATAATATCAATTACTATTAATATATTTTAAGAAATCTTCCAATAAATCAAGCTGAATCTTAGAAATACTAGGAATATTTGAAATTCATTCTTCCTTTATTCAATCTTTACTATGATTATTTATCATGTTCCATAATGATTCAAGATTTCAAGTAGTAAAAGTATCAAGTTCAATTCATAATTGTTTAATTGTATTAGGAAATTTAGTTTGGATTTTTCTTTTTATGTTCAAAAATTTAATTGATTTTGCATATATTTTTTCCATTATAAAAATATTTTCTGCATCCATAGTACTAGGTATATTAATACTATAAATGAACAAATTTAATTGTTCAAATTCATTTTGTTCAATTTTTCACTCAGACAATTGCTCTCTTATTTCATCAATTTTTACATCCTGCCAATTATTCAATTTTTCTATAAATTTATCTTGTATTTTCCTTTCTTCAAGAAATTTTTTATTCCATATTCTTTTTGGAAGTTTTAATACAACTTTTTCATCTTCAATTTGTAAGATAACTCCATTAACTCATTCATCTAAAAAATATTTTTTATCTGTAATATCATAATCTCATAAAACTTCATTAATTATTTTTTGATACTTAATAATAATATCTAGATCCATTTTATCCTTTAAATCATCATATTTTCTATTTATTATCCTTTCTTCTATTAAGTTTTTCAAATCTTTAATTGAAATATTTAATTCTCAATTTTCTTCATGAGTTTTTTCTCTTATATCTATATTTTGAACTTTAGTAATAATTTTAGCTTTTATTCGTTTTAATTGTTTTTTCAAACTATCAATTTTTTCTAACTCTCAATCAAATTTATCAGAATTTCCTTCTTTAGTTTTTTTATATTTTCTTATCCAAATTTGAATTTCTAATTCCTTTTTTAATTCTTCAAGTATTTTTTGCAATCTTTCAAATTCTTCTCAAGTTATTTCATTAAATGGTGTTGGAAAAATAAGTTCTACTAATACTCATAATGCTGTACCTAATGATTTTGCTCAAAACTTTAGAAACTTTGAAGGTTTTACATTTCAAACAGCACTATCAACTTCTTGATA
>CAZJHB010000151.1:0-3555 GCA_964545685.1 uncultured Candidatus Peribacteria bacterium
TTTGTAAAACTTCACCCCAACCCTCTCCTTTGGAGGAGAGGGAGCTAGACCAATTAGATAAAATAAATTCTGTTGTCTCTTTCCCCTGATAAGGGGATCCCAAGCTTGGGACAAGAGAGAGGTAAAAATTATGATTTATAATAATAACAACCATGCAAATAATATTAAAAATACTTTCATTTTTGGCAAAGCTTTGCATTAAAAGACACAAACCTTTTGTTGTGTGAATAACATGAAGTGTTGGAAAAACTTCTGCTACTAGTTTTATTTATCAATTATTGAAAGAAAAATATGGAGAAAATGTATATAAATCTCCATATAATTATAATGGAGAATTTGGTTTACCATTAACAATTTTACAGCAAAAAACATGATGAAGAAATCCTTTTGTTTGGCTTTATATTTTTATAAAATCAATTTTTGTAATTTTTTCAAAAAAATATCCTAAGGTTTTAGTTTTGGAATATTGAATAGATCATATTTGAGAAATGGATTATATGATTGATATAGTAACTCCTAATATTTCAGTAATATTAAATATATTTTGAAATCACTTGATGCAATTAAATAGTGTGGAAAATATAAAAAAGGAAAAACTTAAAATAATATGAGAAAATTCAAAGGTTATTTTTAATAATGATGATGATAGATTAAGTTGTTTAAAAGGTCTTGATTATTGAGTTTTTTCAAGCTCTAAACTTAAGGCTAAAAATGTTGATTCTTTAGTTGGAAAGATATCTTTTGACTTGATTTATTGAGGTAAAGAATATAGAAATATAAAGTTTAATATTGTTTGAAAATATCAAGTATATAATATTCTTGCTATGATTGGTGTTTGACTTGAATTATGATTTACTGTTGAAGAAATCATAAATAGTTCTAGGAATCTTTTTGCACCAGAATGAAGATGAACAATTTTAGAATGAATAAATAATTCTATAATTATAGATGGATCATATAATTGAGGTTATAATTCAATATTAGAAGGATTGAAGTATTTGGAAAGTATCTCAGATGATTATTGTAAAATAGCTTTATTATGAGATATGAGAGAGCTTTGAACTAGTTCAAGAAAGTATCATAAAAAAATATCTAACTATCTTTTGGAACAAGATTTTGATTATATAGTTTTGGTTTGAAAAGAATTTATTAAATATTCTAAAAAAGACTTAATATTTAAGTTTTGAGAAAATAGAGTATTTACATTTCTTGATTCAAGAAAAGCTTGAGAAAAAATTAAAGTTTTAATAGAAAAATCAAAAAAACAATCTATAGTTTTTGTAAAATGAAGTCAGAATACAATTTTTCTTGAAGAGGGGATAAAAGAGTTTTGTTTAGATTGAGAGAAGAGTAAGTTAGTTAGGCAATCAAAGAAGTGGATGAAGATTAAGGGGAGGTTTTATAAATGAATGTAATTTCTCCATAATTTTTTAGAGTCTGCTTTTAAAAGAAGAAAATTAAGAAATAAAATTTTTAAATATTGACATATTAATATTTAAAAACTTTATTTTTTGCTTTTTATTATATTTTAGTATAATATATATGTATATATAAATTTAATATATTATATTTTAAAATACAAAAATTATGAAAATCACAAATTTAAAAGTTGCTAATTTTAGAAATCTTAAAAATATAGATATTAATTTTTGAAATATAAATATTTTAACTTGAAAAAATTCTACTTGAAAAACTAATTTAACTCAATTATTAACAAATTGTTTAAATACTGATGATGATATAGAAAAGCAATTTTGAAAAAATATTTTAACTCATTGACCTTGATTAAGTGAGACTATTATAAATGTTACTATTGATGATATTTTTTATGAATGATGATATAGAAAAGATCAAGGGGTAGAATTTATTAAACCTAAATCTTTTATTTATAAGAGAAGTATAAAGAAAAATCCAATATCATTAAAAAGAATTTCTTTAGATTTTGACTGAAAAATAGTTGAAACATCGATTAGTAAAATAGAATTATTTCAAAGTTGAAGAAGCTCAGAAATTTTTGAAAAGCAAGATAATAAATTTATAGCTAGTGTTTATAAAGATGAAAATATTAACAATTTTTTAAAAAAAAATGAATGATTGAGATTTATAAGTGTATTTGATAATATTACTAATAATAAAATTGTAACATATGATGATTTAAGTTCTTTTTCAAAATGTTCATGAAAAATTTTTGATTTTGTTACTTTATCTAAGGAATTTAATAAAAAGGAAATATCTTTGGAAGCGATTGAAGATTTAAAAAATAAAAATATAAAAAAATGAGTTTCAAATTTTTCGACTGCTAAGTTTATTTTTTTACTAGCCGATATTCAAAGAAATGAAAAGCAGTTTAAAAAATTTAATGATGATTTAGATTTTTTTACAGACTGAGTATTAAAAAAGGTTTATATTAATACAGATTGAAGTGAGTGATCTAAATGAGATATATATGTTAATTCTCCACATTGACCTAAAAATATAGAATTAATTTCTGCATGAACTGCTATAATATTATTTTTTGTTTTATTAAAGAATTGGTTATCTATAGATATAAAATCATATCAACATCCTAATATAATGATTTTTGATGAATTAGATTCTGCAATACATCCTTCATTAATATGAAAATTTACAGAATTATTAAAAATAATTTCTAATAAAATACAATTATTTATTACTACTCATAATACAAATTTTATTGATAATTTTGAAAGAAATGATATTTATTTATTAAAAGATATCTGAAGTTTTAATGAAAAGGTGAATGTTGAATCTAATATATTATCATATGAAAAAATAATTAATTCTTTAAGTAATGATGAGCAAGAAGTATTTAAAAATACATCTAATTCAGAATTATATATAAACTGATATATTGATTCATTTTTTCCTATAACTAAATAATAATGAATAATAATATTGTAATATTTATATGAGAATGAAATAGCGAAATTTCTTTTTTTCAAGAATTTCTTAAAAAGAAATATAATATATCTTGAGAAAATATTAAAAATTTAATTTTGTATAAAGTATGAAATAATTTAATTATATTTGCTCATCCTATAATGTGAAATACTGAACATAGATGATGAGATAATACTTTTAATTCAGCTAAAACTTATATTGATATAAATAAGAAAATTTCTTCATGTAAATATGAATTTCAAAAAGATTATAAATATAATTTTGTATATTTATTTTTAACTGATAAAGATAAATCTAATTCTGAAAACAAACTAAATTGAGTTAATGAATTAATTTTAAAATTTTGTTCAGCTTATAAATGAGATATTATCCCAGTATTTGCAATAAAAGAAATTGAAACTTGGTTTTTGGCTGGTTTAGGAAAAGAATTTATAGAAAATTATAAGTGAATTGATTTAGATGAATTAGAGAAATTTTATAAAAAAGATATTGAAACTTTTGATGATACAAAAGAATTTTTGAGAGATGTTATATTAAAAAATACAGATATATCTTCATCTCAAACATATATTTGAAGAGAATTTTGAAAATATATAGATATTCAACAAGCGAAAAGTAAAAGTAAATCATTTA
>CAZJHB010000152.1:0-3522 GCA_964545685.1 uncultured Candidatus Peribacteria bacterium
ACAAGCTACAACAAGCTACAACAAGCTACAACAAGCTACATAAATGAGTTAACTTGCTTAAAAGAAAGCAGGTGTTTTATTATGAACAAAAATTCATAGTAAAACATCTGTTTTTTTTGCTCTTTAAAATGAACAGATTAATAAAATACAAATTTAAATTATTAATATTTAACCTTTTATTTACTAAAAGGAAATTTTTACATTTTAACACTATATAATAATGAAAAAGCAAAATAAGAGTGCCTTTACATTGGTTGAATTGATTGTAGTGATAACAATCCTAGCTATTCTAGGTACAATAGCTTTTATCTCACTGCAATGATATTCCAAACAAGCCAGAGATAGTAAAAGAATAGCAGATATTTCAAATATTAAAACAAGCTTAGAGTTATTTAGTTTAAATACTTGAAACTACCCAACACCAGATCAGTGACAAGCAGTAACATATTCATGAGAAACAGTATGGACTCAATGATTTGTTTGAGATAATGTGGCAACTAATCTATCTAGAAATTTACAAAAAAAACCAACAGATCCATTATTTGATACAGAGTATATTTATTCACTAGCATACTCAAAAAGAGAATATGAAGTATTAAGTATACATGAATGAGATGTAGCAAGTAATAATCTATTAAATACTACCTATGCCTCAAGCTATACACCTAGAATAAATTGAAACTATAACCAAATTTTTGTAAAAACACAAAGTTATATATTACCTACTCCTAGTTTAATAACTAGTGAAGATGTATCATCATGATTAGCTTTAAATGATATCAATATAGATTCTCAAATTATTACATGATGAAACAATTTTCCTGTATTAAATATACCAAATACAAATCAAGTAACTTGATGATTAGATATAACTCTTTCAGCTACTTGAATGATTAATGAAGATTCAACTACAGCTGAAAAAGAATCAGTAATTTTAGCAATTCAAAATGCTTATTCAAGTTCACCGTTAGCAAGTAATTCAATATATTCTAGAATAATAAATACTTCAGATGCAGAAACTTTAGCAGAAGAATTAGTATTAAATGCACCTACATGAGCAACAACAAATACTACAACAACTTATTCATGTACTTGAACTCTACCAAGTCAAAATGTATCAACATCAAATAATACATGATTAACTTCAGATACTCCTTGGCAAAATACTGCCTCTTGAGATAATTGTTATTATGAATGTACTTGATGATATACTTGAGATAATTGTGATGTAGAACCTGCTTTGGTAACAAGTACAGATTGTAGTGATGCATGATGGTACTGGGTTAATGATACCTTAGATACAATGTGAGATTGATATTGTATATCACCAAGAATAGAATGAAATGGAGATAGTTATTGAATATCATGGAATGATACTTGAACATCAGCAACACGGCGGGCATGGGATAATATTTCATATGCTACAACTGAATGATTAGCTAATAATGCATATTGAATAACAGCTTATCTATCAAATTATACTTGTTGAGCATTAGATAGTTGACATACAGATGTATTAAATTATTGAGACACTATAAAATGAAGAATGAAATGGTTAACTGGGTATGCAAATACTAATAATAATTATACAGCATTAAATGATATAGATTGGATAAACATAACTCTTAATACTTCTAATGTTTTTCCAATTCCATCAATATATATAGCAGACTGTATAGATTGAGTAAAAGATTTAACTACTGATATAACACTATGAGCTGAAACAATTACATGGAGCAATTATACATCTACAACAGATTCTGATGCAACAAGAACTGCGAGAAATAAATACTTATTATGATGGGCAAAAACAAGTTGATCACATTTACCAAGTGCATATTCTTCAATAGATTATGAAGTATGAGATAATCTAACTTGAGATGCAAGATGAGAATATCAAGTAGCCTGTGAAAATAATGCAACAATATGATGAGATTTAACAACAGATAGTTCAAATGAACGGATTTGGCTTTCAGCTGTTGGTAGTACCGATGGTACTGGTTGGGGTCGTGGTGCTCGTATAGTTGGTTACAGTGGTTGTGGAGACCAGTCTTACGGTACTGCAGGTGGTCGTTATACGACTAGATCGGCTAGGTTTGTAGTTCGTCCCTAGTTTTTCAGCAAATTAGCAATCCAAAAATCTAAAAATCCAAAAAAAATTAAATGGCTTGTAAAAGCCATTTAATTTTTTAATTACTAAATCTCTTATGCCTATGGCGTGAGAGATTTTCTTAAAAGCATAAGAAAGCATAAGGAATTTTGCTAAAAGCGTAAGGAAAATATATTATACAACATTGAAGCATAAGAAAAGCATAAGGAGAGCATAAGAAAATTGTTTTATTTAAGCCATTTTAAAAAATACTAACTTGTCAAGTTTTTTAACCCCTCCCCCTATCGGGTACTCCCCTTGAAAAGGGGAGAAAATAAAAAATAATTATAAAAATATGCAAATTTTTAAGTTTGAAGAGCTATATTTAGCATATCTAGATTGTATAAAAAATAAAAAATCATCTAAAGATTATTTAGAATATGATTTAAAACATAAAAAAACTGATTTATTAAAATTACTTGATGAAATAAATAATAAAACATATAAGGTATGAAATAGTTATAGTTTTATAGCATACAAACCTAAGATAAGAGAAATTTTTGCTGCAAATTTTAGAGATAGAATAGTTCATCATTTATTAGTATGAAAATTAGAAACATATTTTGAGAAAAGATTTTATAAAAATATATTTAGTTGTAGAAAAGAAAAGTGAGCTTTATTGTGAATTAAAACACTTCTAAAGGATTTAGAAAAAGTAGATAATAATCATTATTACTTGCAACTAGATTTAAAATGATTTTTTATGAATATAGATAAAGATATTCTATATAATCTTATAAGTAAGCATATAACAAAGAAAAACTTTAAAAATCACTTATTTCTTAGATATCTCATAAAAGAAATAATATATAATGATCCTGTAAAGTGAGTAGAAAAAAGATGAAAAATGTCTTTATACAAATTAGTACCAAAATCAAAAAGTTTGTTTTGAAGACCAAAAAATAAATGACTCCCTATATGAAATCTTACTAGTCAATTTCTTGCTAATGTGTACTTAAATGAGCTAGATAATTATATAAAAAGAAATTTACAAACAAAGTATTATTACAGATATGTAGATGATTTTATACTTCTTTGAACAAGACAAGAATTAGAAGAAAAACTAAATAAAATAGAGATATTTTTAGAAAATAAACTCAAACTAAGATTATCTGAAAACAAAACAAAATTTTTACCAGTAACTTATGATATAGATTTTATTTGATATGTCATAAGAGCTAAAAAAGTACTACTACCAAGAAAAAGAAATATAAACTCTATGAAGAATGTATTATATCACGAGAAAGCAAATAATAGTGATATAGTTAATCATACAATATCAAGCATAAATTCTTATTTGGGAATAATTAGACAAGCAAAAACATATAAATTCAGAAAAAAATATCTTAGTAATCTTAATTCACTTATTTTCA
>CAZJHB010000153.1:0-3522 GCA_964545685.1 uncultured Candidatus Peribacteria bacterium
TCATAACAAATATTATTCAAAAATTTAATTTTAACAAGAAAAAAATTTAATATTTTTAATATTTTGCTAATAAAAAAAACCTTCATTTATTATTTAAATGAAAGACATCATAATCAATTTAAGTACTTTTCTTATAGTCATGCAATTTGCACATTCTTCGCTAATTTTTCTTCATTTCATTACGAAATATATTAGCTACGAAGTGCATTTTTTTATTTTTTTGGAAAAAAACAAAAAAATGGTGGAGTTTATGAAAGAAAATCTGAACTTTTTACTCTATAAATAGCAAAGAAAAAAAATTGTGATTTTATAATAAATATTACTTAAATAGCTATCTTATCATTTCTCTTGGAGATTTTCATCACAATGCTTTATGAGGAAAATTATTCCAACAATTTGTAATTAAATCTATGTGAGTTTGCTCTAACTCAATTCATGCTTTTTCACAAAGCATCATCCATAATTCTAAAAGAGGTTTATGACTATCACTTTCATAAATAATATCTTGTATTTCTTTTAAAGTGATATCAATGTTATTTTTATCAATAAAATCTTGTGTTAATTTTATTGTTTCCTCTTTTGTATAATCTGCCATCATATTTATTTATTCTTATAAAATATTAAAAGATATTATAAGAATAAAATAATAATTACAACATAACACTCGGTTTATTCTCTTTTCAAGAGTAGTTAAAGAAAACTGCTCTTTATTTTTTTTATGTAAAAAATTATGAAAAATTTAATTAATTCACAAGAACATTTAGAAGAAGTAAACTTATTGTTTGAACTAATAAAAACAATGATGATTACTGGTATTTCTCAAACTATGATAAAGAGATATTTAAAAGAATATACACATACAGAAATTAGAAATTGAAGATATGAAGATTGAGTGTTTATTGTTGATAATATAGTTGGAGAAAACTAAACATACTCGCCCTACAATAATAATGTAGGGCGAATAGAAATCACTGAACCTAGAATTTTAGCTATAACTTCTAGAAATCGTCCAAACGAGAAAAACCTAAAAATTTAGAACTTAATTTTTAGAAAAAATGAAAAAAAACGAAACTACAATATACAATACGAATGAGATACTAAAACTTAATCCTTTTGTATATTATGAAAATATTGATTTTTTAACTGTAAAACTTCCCTATTGACTTGAAATTTTAAAAACTTTAAACTGATTATGCTCTAATTCTAATGAATATAATCTAGATTTTGGTTTTAAAATTACTTTTTTTGATTGGGGATTCTGAAAACAATTGAAATATTACAAAATCTTAGATAATCAAAATAATATCGTTTGTAATATAAAAATTAAACAAAAAACCGAAAAGAAAAATAGAAATGTTTATACAGCTATTGAATTTGATTGATTATTTTTCAAATCATATTTTCATTATTTTGATTATATACTCTCTATTTTTGATATTGATAGAAATAAAAACGATATAGTTAAAAGAATTGACTACTGTATTGATTTTTGAAACATTGAAGTCAAAGACTTCATAAAATCTTATAAAAATAAACAGAAAAAAGAATATGGTGTTTGAATTTGAAATGAACTCACATATAAAAACATAAAACTAGATAGACATGAATTAGTTTTATACAATAAAAAGCTTGATATTCTTGAAAAAAATAAACACAAAACAAAAGTAGATTGAAAATATCCATACAAGCAATACATAAAAGAAAATTTTCCTATAACTCGTTTAGAGTATAGAAAAAAATCAAGAGCACTAAGAGAATTAACAAACAATTCAATTAATGCTCTTTTTAAATATGTAAAACAATATTCTCTTGATTATTTCAATAAATTCTATGATCTAAATATTATTGAAGTTTATAAAGAAACTTCTACCTTTGAGAGATTTAAGAGACCTGAAAGAAAAGATATATTAGTAACTCAGATTACTAATAAAAAATTATGAATGTATTTATCTATGGCTAATGCTTATATGGATAATTATACAGCAATAAAAAATGAAAAAGCAATTTTTCAGAAACTACATGACAAATATTGAGATAGAATTCTCAATTTTTTTGTAACCAAACAGCTTGAAAAAACAGATGTTTTTATTTAATAACTATAAAATTATGACAATCCATAAAAGAACTTACTGAAAAAATAGAAAATATTTATTTCCCTTAACTTTAAAATCAAAGATTAATTTTACCGATGATGATATTAAAATTTGTATTTCTGTTTTACATCCTAATGAAAAGAAAATATTAAATAAAAGAATAAAAGAAATGTGAAATATTTCTCATCAAGAAAAAAATAATAGAATTTATAAAATAGTTTGTGTAATAATTGATATCTAAGTTTAAAAGGAAGATTTAAAAATCTTCCTTTTTTTAACACTTAATTTGTATTTCTTCTTTAAATTTAGAATTAACAGAATAAATAAATATCTTTTTTGTATTTAAATCTAAATTATTAATTTTTTTTATTTCTTCACTAATAATATTTTCAATATTTTTTCTATGTTCCTCAAATTTTTTAAAATCTTTTATTTTTAAAAAAGTAATATGAGGAAAAAATTTAAAATTATTATCTTTTATATTACTTCTATTATATTTCATATGAAGCTTATCTCTATAATCTTCTAAAAATAAATCTGTTTTAGTGGTAAAATATAATACAAATCTATTTCAATTTCAATTTAAAAAATAATTAAATCAATCTAACCTTATCATATTATCTATATCAAAAGTTTTTATATAATCTTTTATTTCTTTTTTTGTTTCTAAATTAATAGTTTTTTCTAAATAATAAAGAGTAATATGAGTAGATAATGGATTTTGAAATGAAAAGGAATTTATTATATTATTTTCTCTTGTATAATCATAAACTTTAACAAAAATATCTGAAAACAATTCAGCCCTTAATTCTATTCATATAAAGTGAGAAGTTGTTTGCATAATAAAAAAGTTAATATTAAATAATATTTTTTACAAGTTTATCAAATCTAGATATAGCTTCTACTATTCTTTCCTTATCTATTTGAGCATAAGCCATTCTAAAAGAATCATTATAATCTGTTTTTTCTCCATATATACTTCATGGTACAAATGAAACTCAATATTGCAAAGATTTTTTTAATAATTCATCTGTATCTATTCAATCTTTAAATTTTCACCATAAGTAAAAACCTCACTTACTATCTGAAAACTCTATGGGAGAATTAATTCATAATAATCATTTTTCTCATAAAGCTCAAAGTATTATATTTAATTTTTCTCAAATTTCTTTCATATAGTGAGCAATTGAGTTATCAATTTCTCAATTTTTAAATGCTTCAATAGTTGCTCATTGCATTATTAAATTAGGACTTGAAGTAGAATATTTTTGTAATTCTGAAATTCATTTTACAATTTCTGAATTTCAAACTAAAAATCCTATTCTTAATCAAGGATAAAATACTTTTGATATAGAATTTAAATAAACAACATTAGGGCATAATCTCAAAAAGAGGGGAGTTACATAAAAAATTATCAAAAAATTTTAAT
>CAZJHB010000154.1:0-3518 GCA_964545685.1 uncultured Candidatus Peribacteria bacterium
ATAAATATTATATTTTCAATTTTTTATTAATATTATGGAACTAAAGACATTTTTATGTTTTAATCCCTACTATAAGAAGTACAGTAGAAAATAAATTTGAAAAAAGAGTTAAATTTGTTTAAACTATTGTAGTAAAATTCAAGAGAGATAGAGAATGTTTGTCCCTAATGTTTAGAAAATTCTAAAACTTGTAAAAAAGTTAATTCCTATCTCTCCATTATGTTCTCAAGAATGAATAATAGTTTAGGCAATACAAATAGTATTAGCTTGTATAACTAAGTAGGCTATTCTAAAAACATAATTGATTTTACATTTTATCCCATAACTTAATAAATTATGAGTACAAACAGTTTAAAGAAAATTAATTTAAAATCAACTCTTTCTGTTGGTTTAGATGTTAGTAAGGCAAAAATTAATATATGCTTTCTTAATTCTGAAAAAGATACCTTTTCTTAAATTAAAAATGATAAAGAATCTATACTTACTTTTATTAGACTAATTAAGAATAAATGACTTAGTAATAGAATTCCTTTAATTATTGAATCTACTTGAGATTACAACACTCTTGCTTGTATTTTATTTTCTAAAAGTGGTTTAAATATAAAAGAGATTAATCCAATTATTACTAAGAATTATGTATCTCACAGTATTAGAGGAACAAAAACAGATAAAACTGATGCCTTAGCTCTTGCTAAGATATGATTGAACGAGAAAAATTTATTTTTCTATAACAAAGATGAAAAGTTTATAGAACTCAATAAAAAGATTTCTTTGATTGCTTCTTTAGAGAAGCAATTACAATCATTAAAAATGTCTCTAAAGAGCTTTGAAGATGTTCGTTCAAAACTTAATTTTAAAAAGTCTTTTGCAGTAAAAAATATAGTTCTTACTATTGCAAAATTAGAGGAAAATATAAAAATGTTACAAAAAGAAGTAGAAGATGATTCTATTGGAAAAGATGACGATGATAAAGTGGAACAAATAGCTTCTATTAAATGAGTTTCAAAGTATATGTGAAAAGTATTTTATTCACTCTTTGCCTGTAAAGACTTTGCAAGTAAAAAATCAATGTATGCCTTTACTGGTTGTGATCCTAAATTGAAAAATAGCAGACAAATAATAGGAAAAGCTACCATGAGTAAAAGATGAGATCCATACTTGAGAAAGAAACTATTTCAAGCAGCGAATATGGCAAGAATGCATTCTACTTATTTTAAGGAGATTTATAACAAGCATAGGGAAAATTGAAAACATTATTTTGTATGTTTGATGATAGTGGCTAAAAAAATAGTATACATAATATATTCTATGATGAAGAATGGTACATACTATAACGATACTTTTACTCAAAGTATTATATCAGAGAAAACATAGGAAAGGAAAATTTTATATATTTTTTGGTTGAATTGTGCCCCAAAAAATCATTATTTTTGATAGGTTATTTTAAAAGAATATACTAACAGAGGCAAATAGATATTTTGTAATAATTTTTGTATATCATTATTTGCCCTAGAAAACAAGATTCTTTTAAAATGTTTTGTAAAAAATTGATTTTGGAAGTAAAAAAAATTTTGGACTTTTTTATCATTTTTTTTAAAAAATCTTTTGACTTTTCTTATAATAGGACTTTTTAATATTCCATTTTTCGGGGGGTACTTCAAAGTTAGTATCTTTAAAAATGGCTTAAATAAAACAATTTTCTTATGCCTTCCTTATGCTTTTCTTATACTTCAATGTTGTATAATATATTTTCCTTACGCTTTTAGCAAAATTCCTTATGCTTTCTTATGCTTTTAAGAAAATCTCTCACGCCATAGGCATAAGAGATTTAGTAATTAAAAAATTATCCCGTTAAATCGGGATAATTTTTTTTGCCTGTCCCGGCTTTAGCGGGATTGCTGAAAAACTAGGGACGAACTACAAACCTAGCTGATATATACGTATGACGACTACCTGCAGTAGTGTAAGCCTGGACTCCACAACCATTGCGACCAACTATACGAGCACCACGACCCCAATAAGCACCATCGGTATCACCAACAGCTGAAAGCCAAATCCATTCTTGTGCTTCTTGATCATTTGTTGAACTTTGGTTAGTTCCAGAATATGTTCAAAATTTTCAAGCTTCACAGGCTACTTGATATTCTCATCTTGCATCTCAAGTTAAAATATCTCATACTTCATAATCTATTGATGAATATGCACTTGGTAAATGTGATCAACTTGTTTTTGCCCATCATAATAAGTATTTATTTCTCGCAGTTCTTGTTGCATCAGAATCTGTTGTAGATGTATAATTGCTCCATGTAATTGTTTCAGCTCATAGTGTTATATCAGTAGTTAAATCTTTTACTCAATCTATACAGTCTGCTATATATATTGATGGAATTGGAAAAACATTAGAAGTATTAAGAGTTATGTTTATCCAATCTATATCATTTAATGCTGTATAATTATTATTAGTATTTGCATACCCAGTTAACCATTTCATTCTTCATTTTATAGTGTCTCAATAATTTAATACATCTGTATGTCAACTATCCAGTGCTCAACAAGTATAATTTGATAAATAAGCTGTTACTCAATATGATTTATCAGCATTTCATTCAGTTGTAGTATATGAAATATTATCCCATACCCGCCGTGTTGCTGATGTTCAAGTATCATTCCATGATATTCAATATGTATCCCCATTTCATTCTATTCTTGGTGATATACAATATCAATCTCACATTGTATCTAAGGTATCATTAACCCAGTACCATCATGCATCACTACAATCTGTACTTGTGATTAAATTTGGTAATTCTGTTGATGTATCATCACTAGAAGTTATATTAACAAAATTATCATTATTTAATACAAAATTATCAACTAAACTTATTAAATCTTCACTTGGTGTATCTATTATTGTTTTATACACTCATGCATTAGCTAAACTTGTTCAACTATATGCATCTATTAAGGCTTGTGCTAATTCTTCTTTATTATTATAATCATCTTCTCATATATCTGTATCTAATTCTCAAGTAAATACTTCTACTGTCATTCAAATTAATCATCAAGTACTAGCTTCAATTCAAGCATTAGCTATATTATTTGATCATCAAGTTATTATTTGTGATTCTAAAAAATTTGATGTAACTGCTAAATCAACATTTCACCAAACATTTGCATTAATTATACTTGGTGTTGGTATATAATGAGTTCCTGCTTTTACATAAACACTATTATAATTACCATTTATTTTTGGATAATTTGAATTAGCTGCATAATTACTAGAAATAACTGATGTTCTTGTCCCCTCTCCTGTAAGGGGAGGGTTAGGGTGGAGTAAAAAACTTACTAAATCGCTTTCATAAATACTAAGAAGCTCATACTTATTTCAAGCATAAGTTCTTGAATATGTATACTCATTTTCTGTTAATGGATCTATTGGTTTTTCATTTAAATTTCTTGATAGATTTACTGCTACTTGTTCTCAAACAGTTCATTGATACCGTAAGTCTTGACTTCAA
>CAZJHB010000155.1:0-3472 GCA_964545685.1 uncultured Candidatus Peribacteria bacterium
TTTATCCAATAAATGTTATGACTATAAATAGTAGATTGATAGAGAAGATGTAAGCTTACTAATAATCCATATCTACTCCAAATCTTACATCCATTTCATAATTTCAAGCAGCTTGTTCTTCATCAATTTTTGCTCAAAATTTTATTAAATAATTATATGAATTTTGATTTCAATCTATGTTGATACTACCAGCTTGAGTAGCAATTGTTTCTGGATTATTTATTAAATTTATGGTTGATGTATAAGGAGATTTATCATATCAAAATCCTTCAGTTCAATCCCAAGCTTGTATTGTAACTCATGAATATGAAAAATTAGAATCTGTGTTTAGTAATAAATCAAATCAAGCTCATACTGTTTTTACTGTAATATCAAATTCTAAAGTACTAAATGTTCCTGTTTCTACTTCCAATTCTCAAATATCTAAGCTTCAAGTATTTATTATTAGTTCAACTTCATCAATATAGAAAGTAATTCAAGTAGATGATGAATTTCAAGCATTATCTGAAATTTCAAAATCATAATAATATTTTCAATAACTTAAATTATTAGTTGGATAAATTGCACTTGTCGTAGTAATTGTTTTACTAGCTAAATCTATTCAAGTACTGGAAATGTCACTTCACCAAGTACTTCAATTCCACTTATATAAAGAAATAGTATCAGAGCTTGTATCTATTCAACTATCACTATCATTATAAGTTATTATAAGGTCATGATTTCATCATGGTAATAAGGTTCAACTAGAATAATTATTACTAGTAATTGTTGGAGGAGTTAAATCTGTTATTTCACTATTAAAAGTAATGTAATCAATCCGAGCAGTATCAGATAAAGACTCAATAGTAGCATTTTTTATATAACACCATTTGTAAATATGTTCTCATGCTTCTATATCAGTTTGTGCATAATTTGTAAATGCTACATCACCAGACCAATTTCATTGTTCAATATTATCAATATAAAAATGAAGATAATCTCAATTTAATTCACTTGATACACTATAATAAAAAGATACAGTTCAAGTCGCACTAAAAGTATTTGTTATTTGGAAACAAGATTGAGAATTTCCAACTCATCAATTATTACTTTCAATTGAATAAGATCATTCATAAGGATTAGTTGTAGTTCTTGTCCATGTTCAAGATGTAATATAATATTTTGATTCATCATCAATTTCTTCAAAGTCAATAATACTATCAGTATCTTCAGCTAAATTGTTTATATATATAATAAAAGCTTTTTGATATGTTCATCAATTTCAATCATCTGTTTGTACTCTAATACTATATGTACTTTTTAATTCATAATCAGGTGAATAAGTAATATATAAACCACTTCAAGTTATTGAAAAATTTGAGTTATTATCATCTCAATCTCATCATACAAAAGTATAAGTGTGAGAATCTCAAATATCTACATCAGTTGTTGAAAAATATCAAATAAGACTTCAAGAACTAACATTTTCATTTATATTATTACTTGATATATAAATATCAGTTGGTATGTTATTTGTTCAAGCTTCACTTGCTATTGTAAATATTTGTCAATTATCTAAATCAATTCAATTAGAAGTCCATATATTTCAAGTTGAATTTGTCATTAATAAAGGAGTTTCATCCGTTAAGGAAGAATCATTATCTGAATCATATATAAAATAATAACTAGTTCAACTAGATAAAGATGGTATATCAAAATTTGTATTTCCTACATCAAAACTAATATTTATTGTTCATACTTCTCATGTTTCTTGAACTTTCCATAAACGAGATAATATTGTATATCCACTGGGAGAATTTGTAACAGTCCAATAATTTCAACTATTATTATTTGAAATAACTAATGCCTCTAAGTCATTCATATCTACAAAACTTGGAGTCAAATTATTTCATTCTCAAATAGCTTCAATTGTAATTATTCAATCATTATTTGATGATTTTGATTTGATTTGTGATAAACTTGTACTATCATCTCTAGCTATTCAAAAGATATCATATATATAAGTTCAAGCAGTTGAATTATTCCAAAAAATAGTAGTTCAATTAGAAGCAGTATAATTTTGAGTTCAATTATTAAGAGTTATTCAATATTTTAATGATAAATAAGATTCAATTTTATTTCTATCTCAGTCACTTATTCTAGAAGTAAAATCAATTATTTCTGCTATTTTTCAATTATAATAAAAATAATAATCTGAATCCATACTTCTTCATAAGCTATAATCAGCTGTAGATAGATTTTGATATGTATTTACAGTATAATTATCAATTTTTACTCATTTTTCATAAATATCAGTTCAAGTTACTCAAGAATTTTCATTAAATCATAAAAGCATTGGTTGTTCAGCATTATATGAATATGCTCAGATTTGAGCTGATCTCCGTCATGTACTAGCTCATATAGCGTGAGTTACGACTTCATCATTCATAGCAACAGTAAAAGCTCATAGAGTAGTTCATGCAAAAGTTAATCAACAAGTTCAAGTATTAAGAATTCAAGAATCACAATCTAGTCAAAAAGGTGTTTGAGCATTTAAGGTTCAATCTACTTGATTATCTGGTATAATTACCATATAATAACTATGAGAATATGCTCAATTATTAAGATTTTCCATATATTGAGTAGAACCATCAAAATCTATATAAGGATTAAAGTTTATATTATTTGTATCATTATATAAATATATTGGAGCTGTTCAAGCAGTTGCATCATATCAATTTCAAGATTGATCAGTCCAAGTATTTAAAGCATTTCAAGATATTGTTGTACTAGTTCATTTATCAGCTCTCAACCAAAATGAAGTTCATGAAACTCAACCAGGATTAACTGTATAATCAATAGTAATTCAAACTCTATAGATACTTACACTTCTAGTAGGTTTTTTAGGATTATTATATTGTAATATTACTCAAAAATTTGTTGATAATATTTCATTAGCTGTAATTGATGTTCACCATAAATCAGTTGAACTTCAATAAGTGGTTATTGTTTTAGTTGTTGGTCAATTCGTTCATAGAGCATAATTGCTTCATGTAGAAGTTGTTCAATCAGTTGTTAGTTGAACAATACTATCAATTAGGTTATTTCAACTAACTGACCATTCAATATCTACAGTTATTCAATTTATATTAGCATCAGAAGGTAGTCACTCATTTGCAAAATTAAAATTTGTTATTGCTATTGAATTTGTAGCTTGTTGAGTCAAATTATTATTATCAGTTGAAATATTAGTATCATTTCATAAAACATTACTTGTATTAATCCAGGGAGCTGTTCATCATAAATCTAAAACAGATTGAGGATAAATAATTGTAGTTGTATCTGCATGTAAACTTGATGTGTTTAAAAATAAATAACTGTTTATAAATAATAACAACGTTATTTTAAGTATTTTTTTCATAAATATTTTCTATTTTATCATATATATTCATTCTTTTCTCTTTTTGTTTTTTTCATCTTTGTCTTTGTTTTT
>CAZJHB010000156.1:0-3470 GCA_964545685.1 uncultured Candidatus Peribacteria bacterium
TCAAAAATAGCTTTACTTTTAATTTGTCAATCAGTTGGAAGTTCTCAAAAATCTTTTATATTCATTAATGGTTCCTTCCATGATTTTTCTACAAGTCAATTTTTACAATGCTTTTCTGATAAATATTTCTTTACAAATTCTGGAATTTTATTAATCCATTCTTGATGAGATTTGATAGCTGTTTTTTTATACTGATTATATGAATTAACAATATATCATATAAATAATCATTCTCCATTTAATACTTTATTACTTTCAATCCTTCAGGCAAGAGCTTTTCAACTATTTTTCCATTTTATTTTCCAATCTTCTAGTGTATTTCAAAGATTTTCAATTCATTGAACAGAAAATGCATCTGGATTCAATGGAGTAATAAAATAGTCTGTTCAAAGTAAAATAACTCTGTTTAATAATTCCAGACTAGGAGAAACGTCTATAATAAAAATATCTATATCTTCATCTAATCATTTTTCTTGTAAAAATCTATATATTGCACTTGTTTGAAAATAACCTATTTCTTGTCATGATGCTGCTTG
Organism: uncultured Candidatus Peribacteria bacterium; assembly: GCA_964545685.1. GTDB lineage: Bacteria > Patescibacteriota > Gracilibacteria > BD1-5 > UBA6164 > CAZJHB01. The sequence goes on from CAZJHB010000156.1 coordinate 537, forward strand.
ATTATATGCAGTAATAAGTAGATTTTGATATTCAGACAATTTTAAGCTTCAAGGCATAATAGATAAATTCTCTCTAATATATTGAAAAGGAATTTGTTTATCAATATCTCAACCTCATCTTATTATTCATTTCAATACTCAATATATGTTTTGATCATTTCACGAAAATAAAGTATTATCAAAATTTTCTCACAAAGCTAATCTTGATAAATTACATTGAGGATCCAAATCCATCAAAACTGTTTTATATCATTTTTCAGCAAACTTGATTGCTGTATTAAATGCAATAGTAGTTTTACCAACTCATCACTTATTATTCAAAAATACAAGTTTTTTAGTTCTTACAAATTTCATATTATATACATTTTAATTTTATTTTTATTTATTATAAGTAAAAGTTTATTTTTTCAAAACACAAAAATTAACTAAACTTCAACTTTCCCCGTAACCACACTATAAATAAGTGATTTTTTATACTCCTCATAAAGCTTTATTCTTTTTTTGACTTTTTTAATATGATTATCTATTTGGGTAGTTTCTTTATCTAGGAAGTTTGTTATTTTTTGTTGTTCATCATATTTAGGTAATGAAATATCAAATTCACTTATTTGATCTAAATGTAGATTAGTAACTGATGTTGTTTTTGAACGATAAAATATTTGTTCTTTTATAGTCTGAGATAAGAAAAAATATTTTAAAAAATTTACATTCATATTTTTTAAAGGTTTAATTAAACATAAACTTACAAATATACTAAACTCATAATCCCAATCAATAACTTTAGGTATTCATATAGTTCAATTTTTGGATAAAAGTAAATCTCATTTTTGAGGTTTACATCTAAAAGATAATTCTTTGTGTTCAATTTGTGGAATATATTTTATTTCATCTAAATTTAAATTTTTGGTTTGTATATCTGTAACTCTCAAAAATGGAATTCATTTTTCAACATATGTAGGAGTAAAATGAGTTCAATCAATTATTTGTTTTGTTAAATGTTTCAATTTTCTAACTTCCCAATCTTCAGGAATCTCCCCAATCCACTCCACTCAACTATCCTTCATCTCAACATTTTCATCAATCCCTTTAGTTACAGCCCTATTTATTAAACTAACTCTCCTTTCTTTCAAAAGCTCTATCAATTTTTTATCTTTTTTTATAAGTTTTTCTATTTGTTGAGTTTTTAAATCTAGGAATTTTACAATTTTTTCTTGAACAATATATGGAGGAAAGATTATTTTTAAATAACATAAATTACTTGCTTTGATTCATAAAGCTGTAGATCAAGTTGCTAAACTATATAAATATCACTGAAATAAAGATGAACTTATAAATATTTTTAAATAATAATTATTTAACTCTCATTTTACTCATCTCATTTTGATAATTCTTTGAGCTAAAGCTATATCAGTATTATCAATATTTGCTACTTCTCCCAAGGGAGCTTCTGTTGTAAATAATAAATCTCAAATCTCAGGTTTTCATCTCCTCATTATTTCTCTTATTGAATTTTTATCAACATATTCTTTTGATAATTCATAATTTATAATTCAGTTTTTAATATTTTTTGCAGTAATAAGAAATACTCAATCATCAATTTTTTTAGGTGTTTTTCATCTATAATCAACTAAAGAATTTAATTTTTTAAGTAATGGAACAACTTCCCAGTCTTCCGGAATTTCTCAAATCCAATCAATTCAAGAATCTTTATAATGTGAATATTTTTTTAGTTTCATTTTTTTAAGTTAAATAATTATTCAAAGCATTAACAATAGTAAAGATACATAGAAAAAAGTACTACCTAAAATATTTAATATTTCTAAAAAATTTTTTCTTGGTTCTATATATTTTTTAAATTCATTTCATATTCTTTTACTTTCTTTTGAAAATACATGTTCAGTTTCAGCATTATATCAATACACTCACAAATAATATAACTGTTTTTTATAATTTTCTACTCATTTACTATCAATATGAATAGCATAATTCCAAGATATTAAAAATATAAATATTGTTATAAAAAATCATATTATTGATAAATAAAAAAAATATTAATTAAAAGAGTTTAGATTTTGTAATTTATAAAAAAATAAGGGAACAACAAAAGCTATTACTCAAGAAGATATTGTTATAATAATTTTTACTAAACTATCTTTTCTAGAAATAATAATTTTTAATTCTTTATCCATTTGTCAAAAAAGAAGTTTGTGTGTTTCTAATTTTTTATCTTTATCTGGTTTGTTATAATTCATAATACTTAATTAAATTACAATTCCTCCTTAACCAACTCATCAATCTCCCCTGTAATCCTCTTAATATCACCCTCAATTTCTTCCAAATCTCTCGGAGGCTCATACTTATAAAAATACTTAGTAAAATTAATTTCATAACCAACTTTATCCTTTTTTCTATCCATCCAAGCCTCAGGATAATATGGAATTACTTCCCTTTTAAAATATTCATCTATATCTTCAGTCAATTTAATCTTTTCATTATCTCTCAAATCTGAATTAGCCTGTTTATTTCATTTTTTATCAAGTATAAAAGGAGCATCATCATCATGTTCTGATAAAGCTTTTACTATTTGTTTTATAAAAGTAGCTTTAAAATCAAATCAAGATAAAGCTGATTCTACTTCATTATAAAAATCATCATAATTAGTAAATAATTTATTAGGAATAGTTTTAAGATTCTTAATGATTGTATTTTGTTTTTCTATTCATGCTTTTTCTTCTGCTTCTTTTTTTTCTATATCTTTTAACTTAGATACACTTAATTTTGAAAAAGCAGAAATACTATAAAGATTTTCAAGTCTTTCTTCAGTAACTTGAAAATTAAGTTGCATTGGTCTTTCAACTACTACTTTTGTGTATGCAAACTCATTATTATCAAATATTTTAGAATGTTCAGTTGCTTTAAAATTATGATATAAAT
>CAZJHB010000157.1:0-3408 GCA_964545685.1 uncultured Candidatus Peribacteria bacterium
ATTTAAAAAATATGATGATGAGGATTATCTTTTTTACCACTTTCATCTAATTTAAATAGAAGTTGAGTAATTATTACTTGAAAAGATTTAATAGAGTGAAGTATTGATAGAAAATCGGTTGTATTAATACCGAAAATTTGAATAATTCATAAATCTTTAGTTTTGAAAAAATTATGAATTTTAAATAGTGATAAAGTTTGAGAAATATTAAAAAAATTATGTTGTGATTTATGATGTTAAAATAAAAATCTACTTCTATTTTCATAAAGAAGAACGCAAGTGATAAACGCTACTATTCGGAATAAATTCATTTCCACTATTAATCATAATCATAACTATATGAAAAGTTAAATATTTTAACTAATTTTCTTTACAAATCCACCAAAATATAGTAACATATTAGTATATTACTAATATGATAATATGTATAAAAAAATATTTAAAAATTCTAATGAAATTTCTAAAATAATGAAATTACTATCAAGTTCAAATAGATTAGAAATTCTTGCTTATATAGATAAGTGAGAAAAAAGTGTTTCTGAGATTGTAGAAAAAACTGATATATCACAATCTCAAGTTTCTCAATATTTATCACAAATGAAACTTTCTTGAATTTTAAAAAGTACAAGAAAATGAAAAATAGTTGAATATAGTATTACAGATAAAAAGATTTTAAAACTTTTAAATGAGTTAAAAGATATATTTTTGTAATAAAATTAATAATATTAATCAGAAAAATTGACAAAAAATCTTTTTTCATATAATATATATTTATCTCCTTAGCATTTACTCATATTGCGGGAGGGTAATTAATCCAAGAAAAAGTCTTAACATTTATTGTTAAGACTTTTTGTTTGTTTTATCTCTATATCTGAGTTTTCAATTAAATATATCTTCTGGTAAATTTATAATATCATAATATTTTGAAGAATGTATTTTTAATTCACTTGATATTTGTCATTGTGTAGAAAAAACATATACTTTTTTCTTTATATGAAATCCTAATTCTTTTGATAAAAAATGAGAAAATTTATGTATTCATGATACATCATAATTTCTAGTTGATTCTTTTGGATAAGCAAAATAAATTGATTTGAATTCTAATTTTCATTCAAATTCTTTTTCTAAATAATTTATTAGTTTTATAAAATCTATTGTTTTTCAAATTTGTTTATATGTAGACCATAAATTTGCATAATCAATAAATAAAGCTAATTTTTTGATTTTTGTTTTTCTTTTACTCATTTTTACATACTTAATATATACTTTGCTAGTTTAATTATTTTATTGAAAAAGAATAATGTTTAATTTTAGGAATACCAAACTTAATATAAATTTAAGTGATAAAAAAACAAAAGAAAATTTATTTTGGAAAAATTATAGTTTAGAATTACATAAAGATTTTATTGAAAAAAGAGAAGATAAAAAACATATAACTTCATATATTAAATGAAAAGAAAGTAAAAAATCTGTAGATGAATTTGATATTAAAATTTTAAAAAATAGAGATAATAATCTTAAAAATGATTCTTTAATAAAAATAAGACAGATAAAGATGTATTTCTAAGAAAAGAATAAAATCTAGAAAATGAAGTGATAAATTAAATATTTTTTGAGAAATAAAAAATGTTAATTTACAAGAACAAATAAAAACTAATATTAGAATAATGTTTTGAATATAAAAAAATTCCCCTTAACTTAAAAAAGAAGGGGGGCTACTCCAAAGGAGCTACATCTAAGTAAATATATTGTATTGATTTTTTGTCAATTTTCAAATTTTTCTCAATTTTTTGTTATATTTTTAGATTTTTTTTTAAAAATTCTACTTTTTAGCAATTTTTTTTTGTTTGTATTTTATTACTTTTTATAGTATTATTATAAAAACAATTTAAAATTACTTATGAGAAACAATATTTTAGAAAATCTTGAATTAAAATTATTAAACACGCGTATAGAAAACTCAGAGAAACTTGATAGTATAGAGGCTAAGTATAAAAAAGAATACTGAGATTTTTTTGATACTTTTATGAAAAATGATAATTCTTGATTTAGAAGGATTGTTTGAGTTAGTTATCAATTAACTAAATTAGATAACTTTGATAAAAGCGACAATTATATTTTTAAGAAATCACTAGATAGTGCTTTGAAAGTATTGCCTTTAAACAAGGAAAAAAAAGTTTTATTGGAATTAAAACTTTCTAAGCTACATTTAAAAAAAGATAAAGTATCTGAGTTATATATTAAAAATAGTGATTTACATAAAGATTTTAATTTTCCTATTTTAGAAAGTTTTGAAAAGTTTTGAATATTAACTCAAGAGGATTTATTTAATGTTTCATTAAAATATAAAGAGAATTCTAATTTTTTAGAAGCAATCAACGTTTTGGATTCAGATAAAATAAAATTGATTAAATCCCATTTTTATGAATTAAATGATACGAAAGACCAGAATTGTATATCAAATTTTGAAGATGATTTTTCTCAAGAAATAAAAATATCAAAAAATATAAAAATGTATCCCAAAGTAATTAATTTTATTTGAAAAAATTATTTCAGATTAAAATTAAAATGAAAAGTTGAATCAAAAAAAGCTACTTTAAGGAGACTTTTTAAAATTGCTTTTTTAAAGTTATACAGATTAAAATATTCTTGAATAGACATTAATTCTATAATAAAAAAATTGAATAGTCTGGATGACTTGGATTCTATGCTAAACCTACTTCTAAAGTTTTTTGAGCAGTTGAAACAAAACCCAAAATTGACTAAAGACTATATAATTTCTGAAGAGGTAGATGAAGTTAGAGAAAATTTTACAGAATCTGAAAAAAATAAAGAAAACATACTTTTTTTAGAAAGAAATACTATTAATGCCAGCTCTATATTGGAAGCTTGAGATAAATATATCTGAATTAAAAATCTTGATAATTTGCTTTGAGAAAATGTTGATTTAATTGGAAATGAATTTATTGATAGAGAAATCATAGAAGCTTGAATAAAAAATGAATCCAAGGAATTAGAAGAAGCAGAAGAAGAAAATGAAGAACTAGAAGAAATAGATTTAGTAGTTTATTTTGAAGAACTAAAATTAAAATTTTTAGAATTAGAAAATAAAAAAATGAAATTATTTTTGGACTGAAATTATGATGAGCTAGATCTATTAAATAATGAAATTTTAGAATTAACTATAAAATTAGAAAAAATCACTAAATTACTTTGAATAGAAAACTAATTAATTAACTATTATGATTCAAGCAACAAATAATAACTTCATTTCAGAAAAAAAATTACAAATTCTTAATTTTTATTCAGTGAATTGTCCTCCTTGCCATGCATTTATGCCAAATTTTATAGAAATTGATGCAGTAGAATTATTGTTAAGAGTATAGATTTATTTTAATATTATAGAAT
>CAZJHB010000158.1:0-3400 GCA_964545685.1 uncultured Candidatus Peribacteria bacterium
TATTTTTTATATTTACAAAATAACATATAAATATATAATAATTTTATTAAAACATTAAGATAAATAATATACATTTATGTACAATGAATTACTAGATTATGTAGATGAACAAGACAATCTACTTTGAACAAAAGAAAAACATGAAATATATTCTCAAAAATTAATAAATAGGATATGTCATGTAATGGTTGTAAATAATAAATGAGAAATTGCTCTTCAAAAAAGAAGTTCTAAGGTTAGTTATATGCCAGGAGCATGGAGTACTTCTGCTTGATGACATGTTTGTGCAGGACATGACTATAAGCAATCAGCATTGAAAGAATTACAAGAAGAAATAGGTATAACTTGAGATATTAAATTTATTTGAAAAGATTTTTATTATCACAAAGAACAAAATCATTCAAAGTATTTATGAATATTTGAATTGGTATATGAAGGAGATTTTTTATATGAAGATGGGGAAGTAGAGTTAGTAGAGTGGTTTTCAATTGAAGATATCAAAGCTCTTATACAATCATGAGCTAAGATTGTTCCTGAATTAGTTTATGTATTAGAAAAATATTATTTATAAAAAAAAATAGAGTATTTTTATTTACTCTATTTTTTTGAAAAATTCAATTTTATTATTTAATTTCTATATCAACAGCTTGTTTTTTTCCATTATTACCATCTCAAATTTCAAAACTAAGTGTATCACCAACTTTTAAATCATTAAAATCAGCATTTTTTAAACCATTAGCGTGAAAAAAAGTGTCTTTTTCTGTTTCACTAGATTCTATAAAACCGTAACCCTCTTTTAGAACTTTTATTGTACCTTCCATAAAAAAAGAATAAATATTAAAATATAACTAATTAAAAAATCTTTTATTCTTAACTAATTAAGATATATTATATTAATTTATTTTGATATGTCTAATAAATAATTATATTTAAATTTAATTATTAAGACTTTTGCAGTTTGATTAGTAGAAATATTTGTACTAGTTTATTTATTAATTATAGGTTTTTTATTGTTTTAGGTTTATGCTAATCTTTTAGTTCAATGGATTTTTTTTGATTTATTGTTCCATTTTATTGAACAACTATAGATAAATTATGATAAAAAGAAAATATATTATTTATGACTTATAAAATTAATTTATTCTTATGAAGAAGTTAGTTAATATTAAAAGATTGAAAAAAATGAATTTTTTTAGAGTCTTTTGGATATGTTATTTCTGTAGTAATTTTTTATCTTATTTTCCACTATTTCATTAAGAAATAGTGAGTTTTTTTATATCATTATAGCTAAATCATTTATTTATCAATTTTTTTATAATTTTTTCTTTGGGTAAATCTTTATTGATTTTATTATATTCATTTAAACAATTTTCAAAATCTCAATTTTTAAAATATTCATTCAAATATTTTTTAATTAATTCTGGTTTTTCTTGTCTTTGATAAAGTTTTTGTTGTATATAAAATTTTGATTTTCATCTTCATTTATAAGCTATAATTTTTCATTTAATTACTTCTTTTTCTTGAATTATATTTTTTAATTTTTCATTTATTATATAATTAATAACTTTATCATCAATACCTCAATATTTTTTTCCTTTGTCTGATTTTAATCAAAATTTCATATTCAATTTTTGAGCTAATTTTTTGGGTGATGGATAATATTTTAGGTAATACCAAATTGCATAATCTATAATTTTTTGAGAAATATTCAAAATAAAAAATTTTATAAAATAATTTTTGTTGATATTTTTATTGTAACTTTGATTATTAATTTTGCAAAAAATAATTTAATAAAAAATTTAGATTAAGCCTAAAAAAATATTAGATATATAATTTTATTTTTTAGCTATTTGAAAAATAAATAAAAATAGTTATAATCAAAATAAATAATTATATAAGTATCATAATATTACAAAAGAATTATAAAACTTAAATTTTAAATGTAATAATGAATAATATAAGAAAAAGTTCAGTCGAAATATCTAATAAACTTATGAGTTTAAAAGGTTGATTTGAAGATATTCAATTTTGTAGTTTAGAGGTTTTTAAAATTGTTGATTTAATTTTAAATAATTCTGAAAAAACTAAAAAAATATTAGTTGAAATTACTTGAGAAATAAAAGAATTAGAAAAATTAAAAATTGATAGTAGTAATTGGGAAATATTATTAATGTGATGATTAATGTTAAAAATTAATCATGAGTGAGATATAATAGAATATATAGATTGACAATTTGCTTGAGAACAATTATTTACATGGAATTCAGCATTTAGGGAAACAAAAAATAAATGAATGAAACTTCTTAAATATAGTGATTTTCATTCAATAATATATAGATTTTGAGTAGAAAGGTTTTTTAATTTTTTTTTTAGTTTTTATAATATAGAAAAAGAAAAATATTTTACAATTGATTCAAATATTTTTTTATGGACTTTTTGTAGTTTTAATCAACATATAGCATATTATGTATCTTTAAAAAAAAATAAAAATCAAATTATTCTCGATAAAATGTTTAAAAATACATTTTTATTTGCATTTTGAATAAAAGATTAGAGAAATTGTTACTATTCAGTAGGGATAAAAAAATTAAAAAAGTTAAAAAACTGGGTTAATGTAAAAATTGAGTGTTAAAATATTATTATTTTTCTCTTAAATTTCTTTCATGAATCCATAAAGAAATAAAAGAAATTAATCTATCAATTTTGAATTCATATTTGTCTTGATAAATATCATTCAAACAACCAATCATTAAATATTTTTTCTGATTTTATTTTAGGTGTTTTTCTATATTTTTCTACAAAATAATAATTACAATTTTTATATTTTTGTTTTCATTGACTATTTTTTCAATTTAATTTTATATCTGATTTTCTACATTTAGAACAGTTTTTTTTTGCATAATTCAAATTTAATTTTAATCTTACAAAATTATATCATATTTTTTTCTTATTTATTCAATTTTTTTATATGTAAATTAGCATATAATTTTTTACAGTACTTGATAAATTAATAATTATACTTATTATTTTAAATAAGTTATAGTTCAAATTTTTGAATTATTAGGATTTATTTTAAAATTTTTTAAAAAGAAGAGTCTTGTGGAAAGTATTTTAGGAATCTACTTTAAGGAAAGTCTGAAAAATTAAAATAAAAGAAAAATAATTATAAAAATATTATTATGAAATTAACAAAAGAATTTTTTGAAAATAAAAATAGTGTAGAATTAGCAAAAGATTTATTGTGAAAATTAATAATTAAAGAGACAAAAATCTGAATAATTTCATGAATAATAAATGAAACAGAAGCATATAGGGAAGATGATGAAGCTAGTCATAGTTTTTGAGGTAATAAAACCAAAAGAAATCAAGTAATGTTTAATGAATATTGACATTTATATGT
>CAZJHB010000159.1:0-3385 GCA_964545685.1 uncultured Candidatus Peribacteria bacterium
AATTCATTTGATTTTATTTTAATAATAGTTTGGTTATTTTTTGATTTCATATATAAATTTTATAGTTATAAAATATTAATATTATTATAATAATATTTGTAAGTTTTTCAAAAAAAAAAAATAAAAAAATATTAGAAAATATATTTATAGTCAATTTTTTTGACGAATAGTTTTTTTTGTGATAACATTAAGTAGTTAACATAAATTTACTATTTAAATAATCTTGAACATGCCTACTATTTTTTATCAAATATTTAACCATCAAATAAAGATAACTAGTAAAACATTAAAACAATTAGAAATTGAAATTGAAGCTTTATTTAATGAATTAAAACATAAAAAAGATTTTGAAAATATAAAAATATTAAGAAATAAATTAATTCATCTTCTTGATGAAAAAGATTTAAATGTAAATAAAAAAATAAAAAAAGCTTACAATAGTATTAAAAAAATTCTTGGAATTATTGAAGAATATATAGATGATAATGAAGAAGAAAAAATAGAATTAATTGATGTTGTAAAAAAAATAGAAAAAAAATATAGAAATTGTGAAAAAATAAAACCTGAAAAAAGAAAATTATATAAAGCTACTTGTACAAGAATAAAAACAATCAAATATGAAAAAGAACTAATACAATTACAAGTAGAATTATTAAAATTACAAAAATATATAAAAGAAAACTGAGAAAGAGTTATTATACTTTTTGAATGAAGAGATGCAGCTTGAAAAGGTTGAACTATAAAAAGATTTAGAGAATATTTAAATCCTAGATGAGCTGAAGTAATTGCACTTGAAAAACCTAACGATAAAGAAAAAACTCAATGGTATTTTCAAAGATATGTAAAAAATTTACCTAGTGCTTGAGAAATTAAATTTTTTGATAGAAGTTGGTACAATAGAGCTTGAGTAGAGCCTGTTATGTGATTTACATCAAGAAAATCGTATGAAAGATTTTTAGATGATGCACCAAAATTTGAAAAAATGCTTGTAGATTCTGGAGTTAGATTAATAAAATTTTACTTTTCTGTTTCTAAAGCAGAACAAGCTAAAAGATTTCATGAAAGAAGAACAAATCCTTTAAAACAATATAAACTTTCCCCTGTTGATCAATTTTCTCAACAATTATGGGAAAAATATACTTTAGCTGAATACAAAAACTTTAATGCTACACATAAAAAAGAAACTCCTTGGACTTTAATTAATAGCGATGATAAGAAAAAAGCTAGATTAAATGCTATAAAACATGTTTTAAATCAATTTGATTATCCAGGAAAAATAAAAAAAGAATTTGAACTTGATAAAGATATAGTTTATGATGGAAAAGAAAAAGTAAAAAGATTAAAAGAAGAAATCGATATTACAAAAGATTTATTTGACTAGAAACTAAAAAATTTTAAAATAGTAGAAACATTAACTTTCTACTATTTTTTTTATGAAACTAATCGTCGGACTATGAAATCCTTGAATCAAGTATAATAACACTAGGCATAATACTTGATTTATCTTTCTTGATAACTTTGCTGAAAAAAATAATTTTTCTGATTTTAAACTTGAAACAAAATTCAAAGCAAAAATTTCAGAATGATTATATAATAGCGAAAAAACAATATTATTAAAACCTCAAACTTATATGAACTTGAGTTGAGAGTCTCTACAAAAAATTGTTAATTTTTATAAAATAGATTTAGATGATATCATTGTAATTTATGATGATATGAGTATAGATTTTTGAAAAGTAAGATTTAGAAATAAATGAAGTGCGGGATGACATAATTGAATTAAAAGTATAATTAAATATATATGAGAAAAATTTAAAAGAATAAAAGTTTGAGTTTGATTTAATGATAATTTTGAAGTCTCAGATTGGGTATTATCAAAGTTTAAAAATGAAGAATTAGATGAATTAGAAACTTGTATTTATTATATAATTGAAGAAAAAATAAAAGAACATTTCTAACCCATCCCTTTTCCGTTACACTTCAAAGGACTCCCCTTAAAAAGGGGAGAAAAAATTAAAGTTTTAAAAATTTTTTCAAAGTCTCAATATATAAACTATGTGATTTTATAAAACCATAATTATGACTTCATGATATTTCTAAAAATTGTTTATCTCAATTAAAAATATCAAATAATTTAAGTCAATTTTTATAAGGAATCATTTCATCTTCAATACTATGAATAATAAGTAATTTAGATTTTATATTATTAATTTTTAAATCACTTCTAAGATGATATTTCAGTAATAATTTTGTGGGAAAAATTGGGTATTGTTTAGATGCCATATAATCCATTGAATAAAAAGTTGATTCAATTATTGTTGCATAAACATTTTTATTTTGTGCAGTATTAATAGCAATTGCTCATCATAGAGATCTTCACCAAATTATTAAATTTGATAATTCTACATTTTTATCATTTACTAAAAAATCAAGAGCTGCTAATCAATCATTATATAAATCAACTTCTTTTTCTATCTTTCATTCGCTTTTTCAATATTCTCGAAAATCAAAAATTAATGCATTTAATTTTAAATCGTTAAAAACTTCAATTTGTTGTATTCTATGAGAAATATTTCATGCATTTCAATGAAAAAATAATACAGTTTTTTCTGAATTATTATCTAAATACCATCAATGTAATTTTATATTATCATTAGTTGTAAAATAAACATCTTCAATATTTAAATTACTAGGTCTATTAGAAACAGATTGCGATGGGAAAAAAATAAAATTCTTTTGATAAAAAAATAAGAAAAAACAAAAATAAATATATAAAACACCTATAATAATAAATATTTGGATAATTATTTTTTTCATATTTTCCTTAACCTTTTGGATATATTTCATCTTCTGAATTTATATTAAACATTCTAATTATTTCAAAATTAGTTTCTACTTCTTTATTTAATTCCTTTGATAATTCAAAATTTATATTTTCTAAAGTTTTTGTAATATCTGCATTTTCCAAAATTTTTATAGTTGAATCTAAAGTAATAGAATCTTTAGAAATATTAACAATATTTAAATCAGATATATTAAAATAAGATAAATTAGCAGATAATTCTAATATTAAACATGTTCTAACTAATTCTTGAATTTTTAATTCATTTTTTATAGATAAAAAAGAAGAAATTAATGGAATTAAAATAATTATAATTCATACCAACATAAAAGTAAATCTCTTAAACATATTTTTTTGTAATTTTTCCAAATGTGGAGTAAATCAATAAAACCAAAAAAATATAGTAGCTACAAATAATATTGCAAATAAGTTGGCTCAAAACAAAGTTGTTGCTCAAAATGAAGCCCAATAATTTCAAATAGCTAATTCTATACCTATAACTGCTAAAGGTGGCATTAATGAAGCGGCCATAGCAACTCAAGC
>CAZJHB010000160.1:0-3378 GCA_964545685.1 uncultured Candidatus Peribacteria bacterium
ACTTGATGTAGATTGTCCATCTTTGGTAATTCCTGCTTGAGAACAATTAGTTTGTACATATGAAAAATATATTTCATGACCTACTGAACAAATTAATACTTCAACAGTTATTCAACAAAATTATGAATTTGATGTTACTTGAGGTATAGATACTTTAACTACTGAATATAGTTGAATTGCAGATGTAAGATTTTGAGCTCCAACAAATGAGTATGATACAGAAGTTAAAGTAAATGATACGCTTGGTTGATATTTATGAATAGCAAACATAAGTGAATCTCCAAAGACTTTTGAATATCCATATGAAGTAATGTATGATTGAGAAGAGGTATGTTGAGAACATGAATTAGATAATATAGCTGATTATATAACTAATGATACTGTCAAAACATGATATGATAATTGGTTAATTTATATTACTATAGAATGTGGTTGTACCTATACTCAAGGTTATTGGAAAACTCATGCAATAGTTGGTTCAAAGAAATATGATAAAACTTGGGATTTAATAGAACCTAATTGACCTAATACTCAATTTAGTAGTAAATTTACAGATACACGGATAAAGATATTTAATACAGCTCCTAAAGGTTGAAATGTATGGATTCAATTAGCACATCAACGGATGGCTGCATATTTAAATTCATTAAATGATGCTAGTACAGTTGTTTTATGAAATTCTTTAGAAAAAGCATGAGAATGGTTAATGGATAATAATCCAGAAGATGAAATTAATTGAAAAGATTTAACACAAGCAAAAGAATGGGCTTCATTGTTTGCCGATTATAATGAATGAAAGATTGGTCCATGACATTGTGATGAAAATGATGATGATGATTTTGATGATTTTAATGATGACGATGAAGGTAATAAATGATGAAAATCAAAATCAAAATCAAAATCAAAATCAAAATAAAGATGAAGAATAATATAATTGAAAAACAGCAAGTAAATTTTTACTTGCTTTTTTTTATAAATTAATAAATAAAATTAGCAATTTTTAGATTTTTATTGTATAATACTAATATAAATTATTTTATAATATTTAAAACTATGTTAAAAATAAAAGATATTTATGTATTTCAAGGCTTAACAAAAGATTTTATTGATATGGTAATTGATAATTCTAGAAGAATAGAAATAAAATCTTGAGAATATATATTGAAACAATGAGAAAAATCTAATGATGAAGCTTATTTTATTCAAGACTGAGAAGTAGATGTAGAAATAAATTGAAAAGTAGTGAATAAAATAGAAGAATGAAATATTTTTTGAGAAATAGCACTTATTACAAATGAACCAAGGACTGCTTCAGTAAGAGCTAATACAGATTTAATTTTATTAAAAATAAATAAAGAATTATTATTTAATATTATAAAGAATTTTATTAATTGAAAAGAAATTCAAAAAGTAATTGTTGAGAGGATAAAGGATAATCTTTGAAATAAATAATTGTTTATAAATAAAAAACTAGCTACTAATTTATCAGTAGCTAGTTTTTGTATATTTATTTTAAATTTATTAAATTTATTTGAAAAACTATATAAATTATGATATTATTAAATAGAATTATTAATTAATATATAAAAAATGTTATTATTGTCGACTTATTCTCTTATCTGATATGGATTACATAGAGTATTTGAATTTACAAAAAATAGTTGATATGACTGAATAGACTTATTTTTGACAAAAAATAATTATGATTTGTGGGATGAAGATTATATAAAATCATTATCTGATAGTTTTTGAATTCCTGTTTTATCAATTACTGTAATGTTAAGAGGAATGAATGAAAAAAAAGTAGATAAAATAATGAGAATAGCAAAAAAACTATGAGCTCAAGTTATAAGTTTTTCTCCTCCTCATATTTCAGATAAAAATAATAATTGGTTTTCTAAGTATTTACTTAAAGTAAAAAGAGATACGCACTTAGCTATATCTGTTCTTAATGTAGAGCCTAAAATGATATTTTTTATTTTGCCTGAGTATAAAAATGCTACTTTAACTGAAATAAAAAGAATTACATGAGATACTTCTTTAGACTTAAGTGCAATTGATTCATCATCATGAGTAGATATCGCAAAAGCAAAAAGTATATTATGAAATACAGTAAAAAATATTTATTTGAATGATAAACGTTGAAGTAAAATATGACTTTTACCTTGAATGGCTTGAGGATGAGTTTCATATTTACCTATAGAAAGTTTTTTTATGAAACTAAAAACAAGTTGATATAATTGATTTATTACTTTAAAAGTTTCTCCTATTGAATTATGAGTTTGAAATCAAGATAGAGTAATACAAAACTTAGAGTATGTAAAAAAATATTACAAAAAACATTTTTTGGACTTTAAATAAAATGTAAGGAACGGTTTAAAACCATTCCTTACATTTGTTTATATTTCTTTTAATTTTTTAATATTTTCTTTTCAGGTTTTATAAGCATAATACCATACTGCTTTTATAAAAATTTCTAAAACGGAAGTTAAATATCATAAAAATAATATAAAGGCTATAAATAATAAAGATAATATTATTATTGCAAGTATTTTGTATATTTGAGATGTTATTAAGGTTATAGCAATTACCATTATAATAGGGAATGCTAAAAATATTATAAAATTAAATACAACTCTCAAATTTAAAATAAAAATCAAAAAATATATTTTTATAGTTTTTCTTAAATTTAATAATGTTATTTTTGAAGACATTCATAATGCTTCAAAAATACCTTTACTTTCTATTAACATTTCATATTTGGAGTATATAAATAATATATTAAGAATAGTAGCAAAGAAAAATATAATTATATAAAAATATGATATTATATTTAAATATTCTATTCCTAAAAATCTTAAAGTAAATAAATAAAAATTAAGTATACTTATTAATTTAAGTTCATTAAATATATTATTGTATTCAAATAAAGGTAAAAAATTATATAATCATAAAGAAAAAGTTTCAGATATAGTTAGTTGAATATTTTTATCTTTATTAGCTATATATTTTATTAATCATCACTCAAATATAGGGGATAGTAAAAAATATGCAATTAAAAATATTACACATATAATAATTATTTCAATACAATATTTTATATCAAAAAAATAATGAAAAAATTCAAGAATTGTATTTAATGCCTTATCTTTATTTCAAAATAAAACTACATATGTATATATAAATTGATATACAAGAAGAAAAGTTAAAAATATTATTGAAAGTACTCAAGGTAAAAAGTAAAATTTTTTTATTTTAGTATCATGAATTATAAGTTTCCATGAAGGAATCATTATTTTTTCTTTTATAAGATTATTCATATATTTTACTTATAATATATTTTAATAGACCTATAAAATTTTTATTTTCTAAATTTAA
>CAZJHB010000161.1:0-1589 GCA_964545685.1 uncultured Candidatus Peribacteria bacterium
TTGGATATTTTCAAGTATTTAAACTAAATAATTCTACACTCTTTTTGATATTAGATATATCTGAAAGTCTTTTACTATCTCTAGCTTGACTAGAATATCATTGTAGTGAAATAAAAGCTATTGTTCAAAGAATTACTAGAATAGTTATTACCACTATTAATTCGACTAAAGTAAATCAATAGTTATTAAAGTTTTTTTGATTTTGTTTCATTTTTGATATCTTAAAAAATAAAATATATATATTAAAATTATATTGATTTATGGGTTGATTTCAACTTTTTTTATAAAATTTATTTTACAAAGTTTTCACTCATTTATATAGATAGAATTATACTATAAACAAAAGAAAATAAGGTTTTTAAATATGATAATATAAATAACATAATTAAACATTTAAAATTGACATTAGTATAATAAAACAATATATTTAATTAATATAATATTTTTTAACTTAATTGAAACATGTGTGGAATATTTGCTTATAATTGAAAAGAAAATTCTATTAATTATTTAGTAGAATGATTAAGGAATCTAGAATATAGATGATATGATAGTGCTTGAATAATTTGAATAGATGGTACATGAGGTATGTATTTGCAAAAAGCTGTTTGAAAAGTTTCAAATCTTGCAAGCAAAGTTGAAAAAACAATTGATAAAAATAAAATATATAATTCTTGAATAGCACATACTAGATGGGCTACTCATTGAAAAGTAACAGAGGAAAATACACATCCTCATTATTCTGAAAATAAAAGATTTTTTGTAGTACACAACTGAATTATTGAAAACTACATGAATATAAAAGAAAGTTTAGAAAAAAAATATAAATTTTATTCAGAAACTGATACAGAAGTAATTGCAAAATTGTTTGAAGACTTATTTGATGGAGATTTATTCTCAACTCTTGAAAAAGTTACAAAAAAACTGGTTTGAGCTTATGCAATAGCTGTAATAGATATTCAAAATCCATGAATACTTATTTGAGCTAAACTTTGAAGTCCAATGATTGTTTGAGTTTGAGATAAATGAACATTTATTTCAAGTGATATAAATGCATTAAGTAAAGTAGCAGAAGAATTTACATCTCTTGATGATAATGAGATAGTTGTAATTGAAAATGGAAAATATAATATTTTTTCTTTTGGAAAAGAAATTGAAAAAGATTTTGAAAAAATTGATGAAGATTTTGAAGTCGCAGATAAATGAAAATTTAAAACATTTACAGAAAAAGAAATTCATGAAGTTCCTAATGTATTAAGAAATTCACTAAAATGAAGAATTAATTTTGAAACAAAAACAATCAAAAGTGAAACATTAGATAAACTTTGAGAATATGAAATTAATAATATTGAAATAATTGCTTCAGGATCTAGTTTTTTTGCTTGACTTGTATGAAAAAGTTGGTTTGAACAATTATCTTGAATAAAAACTGAAGTTAGAATTAGTAGTGAATTTTTATATGAAACATTTATACCAAAAAAAGATTGTTTATATATATTTATGTCTCAATCTTGAGAAACAGCTGATGTAAGAGAATCATTAAAAATGGTACAACAAAAATGATGTTTAAGTTTTTGAATAGTTAATGT
>CAZJHB010000161.1:1689-3331 GCA_964545685.1 uncultured Candidatus Peribacteria bacterium
GCAGATAAATATTCAAAATATTCAAATTTTTTCTTTTTATGAAGGAATTTACAATATGGAACTGCTTGTGAATGTAGTTTAAAATTAAAAGAATTAACTTATTTACATGCAGAAGCTTATTCTACCTGAGAATTAAAACATTGACCTCTTGCATTAGTATGAAATAATTTTCCATGTATTGTGTTAAATACAAAAAGTCATTTAAAAGAAAAAACAATATCAAATATTAAAGAAATAAAAGCAAGAAATTGAACAGTATTATGAGTAATTACAGCTTGAGATAATATAAAAGATATTTACGATGATATAATAGAGACTCCAAAAACTCATCCTATATTATCCCCTTTTATACCTCTTATACCACTTTGGATATTTGCAGTTGAAATAGCTAAAATTCTATGAAAAAATATAGATAAACCTCAAAATTTAGCAAAGAGTGTAACTGTTGAGTAAAAAATTATATAATAGTAAAAACGTCTTTAATAGTAATTAAAGACGTTTTTATTTTCTCTACAATGAAGATAAACTAAAGGATATATTCTCCTACAAATGATACATTACTATAGCAACTACAATTCAAAGTACACTTCAAGCAAAAGCTTCAGATGGTAGATGTCATAAAGATTCATTAAACCTCTTTTTTCATAAAATTTCATTTATAGCTCAAGCATGTTGTCCTGCTTCAAATCTTACATTTATAGCATCATAAATTATAATCATTGTAAATGCCATAGAAATTGCAAATAAATCTGAATTTATTCAATATTTTAATGCTACAGCTGTAGATAAAGATACAACTAGTGAAGAATGAACGGATGGCATTCATCAACTTCATAATGCAGCACTTAAATCTAATTTTCACTTAGTAAGCTTAATGAAAAATCATTTCAAAAATACAGTAATAACAAAAGTTATAGCCGGAATTAAAATAAGGTATTCATAAAAAATATTTATATTATCATTCATATTTTTATTAAAATTAAATAATAAAAACTATTTTATTTCTAATATTTTATATAAAAATTTTTTTGAAGGTGCTTCAACAGTAACTGTTTTTCATTTTTTCTTTCATAAAATAGCTTTACCAACTGGAGATTCATTTGAAATCATAGGAATTTCTGCCAAAATATTAGATTCTGTTGTTCATACAATTTTATATTTTTCTTTTTCTTTTGTTTCTTCGTTTTGTAAAACAACAATAGCTCACATAGTAATTTTTTCTCATTTTTTAATTTCTTCTTTTATTATTTCAATATTTTTTAATTGTTCTTCTAATTCAGAAATTCTATGTTCTACAGTAGCTTGTTCATTTCTAGCATCTTCATATTCAGAATTTTCTGATAAATCTCAAAAACTAATTGCTTCCTTTAATTTAGCTGCTATTTCAACTCTCTTAACTTCTTTTAAAGAAGTTAATTCATCTTGCAACTTCTTTAATCACTCTTTTGTAACTAAAATTTTATTTGCCATATAATTATTTATTAATTATTAAAATTGTTTAATAGTATATTTTTAAAAGTATCATACTGCTCATTTTTTACTTTTATTCAATAAGTAATTCCATTTTGAGTTATTACTAATCTAATAAAATCATCATTTACTTCTTTATCCATATTAATATAAAAAGATTTTTCTCAAAAAT
>CAZJHB010000162.1:0-3310 GCA_964545685.1 uncultured Candidatus Peribacteria bacterium
GTAAGAGTTAAAGGTTCAAATTTCATTAATTGTTTATCAAAAAATTCTGTCATTTTTTAGGTTTTATTAAGATAAAATTAAGCATTAAATTAATTTTAACATAAAATAAAATTAGAGTCAAAAAAAAAGTGGTTTTTAAAATTAAATAATGTTTTATTAATTATATTGTAATAGTTTTTCAGACTTTCCTTAAGATTAAAAAAAGTATATTGTAGGATTGAATGATGTTTCTAACGATGCATAAAATGTATTATACCATCTATGATAATTTAAATAAAATATATTGACTTTTATTTATTTTTTGTTTTAATATAATTAATTTAATTTTTAATATTAATATATTATGGATAAAATTTCGTTAAATAATATTTCAGAAGAAACAATTAATAAAACCCCTCATATTATTAATTGATTAGATGATTTTAAAGATAAAGTATGAGATAAAGTTATGAATTGTTTAACTTGAATGAGACCAAGTTGAAGACTACATTTATGACATTATAAATGAGCATTAGAAAATTGGTTACATATGCAAGATAATCCTAATATAAAGAATAATTTTTTAATTGCAGATTATCAAGTTTTAGGAGATCATTTATGAGATACAGAAAGATTAAGAAAATCTGTTGTTGATATGGTTATTGATTGGCTTTCAGTTTGACTTGATCCTAATAAGTCAAATTTTATTGTTCAGAGTTATGTCCCTGAGTTTGCAGAATTATTTAATTATTTAACAATGTTTGCACCTTATTGAATGGCTGTTAATAATCCAACTCTTAAAGATGAAATGAAAAAAATTAAAGAAAGATGAGAAGAAGGAAATAGTAATATATCTTTATGATTTATTAATTATCCTGTAAGTCAGGTAGCAGATATTATGTTACCAAAATGAGAAATAGTGCCTGTTTGAGAAGATCAAATTCCTCATATAGAACTTGCAAGAAAATTAATTAAAAAAGTAAATAAAATGTATGGTACAAAATATCCATTACCAAAAGCTTTAATTTCAGATACTCCTAGATTAGTTTGAATAGACTGAAATGATAAAATGAGTAAAAGTCTTTGAAATACTATATTTATATCAGCAAGTTATAATGAAATTAAAACTCAAGTACAAAAAATGTATACTGATCCAAATAAAAGTTCAATTCAATCACCTTGAAATATTGAAAACCATGTTGTTTTTAAATATTTAGATATTTTTTATGAAGATAAACAACATTTAGAAGAATTAAAGCAAAGATATATAAAATGATGAGAAAACTCAGTATGAGATTGAGAATTAAAAAAACTTTTAATTGATGTATTAGAAGAATTAATTTTTCCAATTAGAGAAAAAAGAAAATATTATGAACAAAATATTAATTTGGTAATTAATGCAATTGAAAAATGATCTTCTAGAGTTAGAGAAGAAGCTATAATTATGCTTAAAGAACTAAGAGAAGCAATGTGATTATTAGATTATTGAAAAGAATATATTAAATAAAAAGTTTAAATTAATTAGTTATATGAAATCAAATGATATAATGAAGTCATTTTTATTAAAATGAAATAATAAAATAAGACCTAATAAATTTTCTTGTTCTAATGAAGCTATTGATTTACAAAATGTGTGTAAATCTTTAGTGAATAGTACTTTAGAATGAAAAATTACTTTAACAACATGAATTTGATTAAGTGATATTTGAGTTCCTTTACGTTGTCCTGCATTAATTATTCCTGCATTAGAAATTATAAGACATTTATTAAATCTATGAATAACAAATGTTGAATATTGTATTTATCAAGCAACATCATTTATAATTAAAGAAAACTCTTTAAGTTTTAAATCTGCTAAAATTAATTCTGAAATTATTAAAAAATATTTTAAATGGTATATATGAAGTTATTATAAAGAACTTGAAGAGTTTATAAAATTTGATTTTGATTTTGATTTTGATTATGAAAAATTAAGAGATGTATCATTAAAAATTGAACAAATTGAATGAAATAAAGATTTAGACTTAATAATTTGAAAATTAGTAAAATATGCTGAAAAAAGATGAAAAACAAAATCTTCAGCTTTAATGTATGCAGCAGCAAATATTATTTGTAACTGATATATAAATTATTATTATCCTATTTCTTTTGATTTAGGAGATATATTAATTCCAATATGATGAAGAAAAGAAAAACCATTTTTTAATTTATGAGATACTTATACTGACAAATATAATACAAATGGAAATAGAAAAATTATTTCTTTAATACAATCAACTTGAGAAATGCCTACATATTATCCATATAAAGGAGAAGATTATATTGATTTAAATTATAATTTAATACCTTTATCTTGAGAAAAAATACATTGATTAATTAGGGAAGATAGAGACTTAGTTTTGTCTCAATTGTGAATTAGAACTGATTATAGTGAAAAAATACAAGAAATTATAAAAATATTTAAATAAATTTATAAATTATATTATGTATAAAACTAATAAACCTATAATTTGAATACTTTGATGAATGTGACCCTTTGCCTCATTAAGATGTTATGAATTATTGTTAAATGAATCTATAAAAGTTTCAAATTGAATAAAAAATGATGATTTTCCACATATAATTATTGATAATATTCCTGTAAAAGAACTTACTAATAATTTAAATAATTTAAATGAAACTATTTTATTTGTAAAAAATGAATATTTAAGATTAAAGAAAAGTTGAGTAAATATTTTTATTATGGCATGTAATACAATGCATTTATATTATAAAGATATTTTTAAAGATGATATTAAAGTTACTAATTTATCATTAATAAATGAAACAATTAATCAAGTAAAACTTGATTGACATAAAATTATAGGTGTTTTAGGTACAGTTACAACAATAAAAAGTTGATTATATTGAAAGGAATTATTAAAAAATTGAATAAAAGATGTTTATATTGAAGATAATATTATTTTAGAGCAAGTAAATGATATTATAATAAAAATTATTTGATGAGTTAGAAAAATTGATGAATATGAAATTAATATTTTAAAAAAATGTGTTATTTTATTAAAGAATAAATGAGCAACTGGTATTATTTTATGATGTACAGAATTACCAATAGCTTTTGATTTATTAAAAGTTGATATTAAATTATATGATCCTTTATTGTTAACTATAAAAAAGGGATGTGAACTTTATTATATGTAATATAAAGATATAAAGTGATTATAATATATTTAAAAGAAGGCATTTATTTTTTAATTTTTTATATGAAAAAAGAAGTTAACCCGGATTTCCAAAACTTTTTTAAAAAACATCAAAAAATCTCTTGCTAAAG
>CAZJHB010000163.1:0-3286 GCA_964545685.1 uncultured Candidatus Peribacteria bacterium
ATATGTTTTATAAGTTCAGTTTTTCATACCCTTCTTTTTCAAAGCAAATAAATAAATTCAAAATTATCTGAATTTATTTTTTTACTCAAAACTTCTATTTCTTTTTTTCTATTATAAAACTTCATAATATAAGACTTTTATAGTATAAATTAATTATAGTATAATATTTTTATACCATAAAGTCAAATAAATTTTTATATCAAAGGTTCAACAAAATTATCTAATTTTTCTACTACATCTTTATGTTCTTTAATTAATGCTTTTTTTGCTTCTTCTAAACTTCTATTATATTTCTTTCTTGAATTTTCATATAAATATCAAATATAATCTCTGTTAATTTTTTGATTTGGAATATAAATACTTTTTGATGAGAATGGATCTTTTACTTGTCAATTTACTAATAATTTACAATAAAATTCTCTTTGGTTAAGATTTGCTAGATCATAAGCTCATAAAAATGGATCAAAATGTTGTTGCATATACAGAGCATCTTCACTTGAAATTCTAAAACTTATTAATGTTCAAACATTTCAAAATAATGCATCTGAAATATTATTAGGTATTTGTTTAATAAATTGATGAGCAACAGCTAGACTAAGACCATATTTTCTAGCTTCTGATAATATTTCATTGAAAGTTTCTGTTGCAAAATTTTGGAATTCATCAACATATAAGAAAAAAGGTTCTCTATCTTCTTTATCTGTTCATTGTCTTCACATAGCAGCTTGAAATATTTTTGTTACAAACATTGCTCACAAAAATCACATTACTTCTTCTTGTAATTTTCATTTAGGTAATTTAACTAATAATATCTTTTTTTCATCCATCATTTTTCTAAAATCAAGCTTATTATCAGTTGAAGCAAAAATATTTTTCAAAACATCAATACTAAGAAGTTGTCATATTTTATTCAATATTGGCATTATTGCTTCAGTATTAAATTGTTGACTCCATCAAGCAAATTCATTTGTCCAGAAATTCCTAACAACATCATCATCTATTTCTTCAATCATATCATATCTAAAATCTTTATCAGTCAAAGCTCTTATTATATCAAAAAGTGTAGATCATTCTTTATCAAGCAAAGCTAAAAATATCATTCTCAAAACATGTTCTAATTTTGGATTCCAATTAGCTCAAAAGAATTTTTTAAATATATCAATAAATCATTTTGCTAAAATTTGTTTACTTTCTGTTCATCATATATCAAGTGGATTAAAACAAAAAGGAAATTTTTCATCAAGAGGATCAAAAATTATAACATCATCTATTCTAGATTCAGGAATATATCAAATAATATCTTCTATCAAATCTCCATGAGGGTCAATAACTCATATTCACTTCCCTTGTTCCAAATCATTAATCATTAAACTTGTTAAAAATTTAGATTTTCAAGTTCAAGTTTTTCAAACAATATAAAGATGTCTTAATCTATCCTCATCTAAAATTCATATTGGTACACTTATACTCCTATAATCAGATGTTCAAACAATATTTACTTCTTTAGGATAATTTATAGCTACTCTTTCTCAATTTTCTAACTCTTTATAATCAAAAATTGGTATTCAAATTGGTAAAGCTAATTTTTTTGAAGTAACTTTTAAAAGTGAAGTTTCATTTTTAGGTCTATTAGGAAAATGAAAAACAGAAGCTAATTCTTCAGAAGAAAACATATATTTTTTTATATGACTAGATTTTATTAAACCTTGTGAATTTCTTTCTACATTTTCATGAATTTTTAATTTAAATTCATTTAAAGGATAATTTTTAAATATTGTAAAATTATTAAAAAAAGCTTTTAATTTTCATTTTGCTGACTCTTTATTTTTTCATTGAACAACTATATAAATCTTTCATTCAAATAATTCTTGTTCTAATTTGTGTTTAAAATATTTATATCATAATTCCTTCCATCAATTTTGAATTTTATGATTAAATAAATATTTAAAAAAAGTAAAAAATAATTTTATTTTAAATATTTTAAATTGTATTTTACTCTTTATAAAAAAATTAAAACTTTCTCATTTTATAGATTTTAATTCATAAAAAATAGAAACTTTATCTTTTATTACTCAAAAATTCTCAAAACTTCTAAAAATATTGAAGATAAATTCACTTCAATCTCAAACAGAATATCTAAATGGAAAAAACCAAGAATTATTTAGTGTTAATTCTCATAAAACAGTTCTATCTAAATCAAAATCATAAATATTTTTACTATCTTTTACTATTTGAAATTCATTAAAATAACTATAAAATTGTGATTCAAAAGCTGAATATGTAGCCTCATCAGAAGATACACTAAAAAATGTCTCTCATTTTGAAAAATTTACTCATAAAGTAATTTTTCTTGTCTCAAGAGTTTTTCAAATATCATCAAAAAAATCTTTTAGATACTTTTTACCTTTATCATAAGAATGATATACTTTGATTAAATAATTTTCTATCATTATTTTTTAATATCTTATATTTTATTTAGTATATAATACACTAAATTAACAAAAATTCAAACATTTAATTTAAACTCACTTAGATAATTGAGTATATTGAATATTTTTTAATAATTCAGAAAATTTTGTTTGATATGTTTCTTCTAATTTAAACTGAGCATTTATATCTACTTTATCTCATAATATTTTAATCATTAATAAAGCTATACGTGCATCATCTGTATTTACTACTTCTAATTGAATTATTCTATGTAATTCATCTCATATTACTTTAAATAATAATTCAATTAAAGCATAATTTTTAGTTTTTATAATATTTTCTTTAACTTTATGTTTCACCTGTTCCAAATAAAAACTATCTTCACTTTCTGGAAGTAGTTGAATT
This sequence comes from uncultured Candidatus Peribacteria bacterium, assembly GCA_964545685.1. GTDB lineage: Bacteria > Patescibacteriota > Gracilibacteria > BD1-5 > UBA6164 > CAZJHB01. Next base: position 2,836 of record CAZJHB010000163.1, read on the forward strand.
AATAAATCATTAATATTATCTCATTTATTAAATTTATCTATTATAATTTGTGAAATTTTTTCTGAAAGATTAATTGCTTCTTCATTATTCTTAATACTAGCTACAATAATTGGATTACTTAAAACAAAAATATCAGAAGAAGTATTATCATTTTCTAAATTATTAATTTCATCTGCTTTTTTCAATAATTCAGCAACTCTATTTTGTACATCAGTAGTCATATCTTCAACTTGAGTAGCTTCTATCATTTGATTTATATCATTTATAGCAGAAAAATTATCTAAATTTAAAATTCAACTCATAATAAAATAATTATAAAATATTTATATATTTATAATTATTTTATCAAAAATGTCAATTTTTTGGCTTACTTTTATATAAAATTATTCTTATATAGGTTTAATCTAAATTTTGGTGGATTAAATATTTTTAAGTACGTTCATTTTTACCT
>CAZJHB010000164.1:0-3278 GCA_964545685.1 uncultured Candidatus Peribacteria bacterium
TTCATTCAATTATATCAAAATTTTCATTATTTGCTTCAATATAGTTTTGAGTCCATCATTTCCATTTTCAATCTTTTACAGATTCTATTAAAACTTCTAACATTTTTCATTTTTGAGATTTTTTAAAATCATTTCTTATTTTTTCAGAAAGTTTTGTTATTATTTTTACTCTTTGTTTTTTACTTACTTCATCTACTTGGTTGGGGTATTGTGATGCTGGAACTGTTTCTCATATTTTGTGTCAAGAAAAAGAGAATACATGAATTTTTTGAATTCATACTTCTTTTATCAAATCATATGTTTGTTCAAAATTTTCTTGGTTTTCTCAAGGAAATCAAACAATTATATCAGCTCAAATACTAATATCAATATTATCTTTTCTTTTTAGATTTTTTGTTTTTATAAGTAAATCCTTTATATATTCTCAGTTATAATGTCTTTTCATTGCTTTTAGAATTTTTGAACTTCAAGATTGAACTGAATAATGAAAATGAGGATAAATTCTAGGATTTTTAAATATTTCTAAGCATTTTTCATCAACAAATTCACATCCAAGAGAGCTTAATCTTATTATTTTTATTTTTGAATTATCTAGTATATATTGTAAAAGTTCTGCTAGTTTTGATTCTGATTTATCTCACTTTTTTAAGATTAATTTTTTAGGAATCGTTGTTTTTAATCACCAAGCTCATAAATTTATTCAAGTTAAAACAATTTCTATTCAACCAGATTTTTCAAATTTAATAATTTCATTTAAAATTTCTTCTTTTGTTCTAGAAAAATGTCTTCATCTTTTTATCACAGTCAAACAAAAACTACAAAAACTATTACATCCTCATTGTATTAATACAAATTTTTTTGTGTAAAGATTGAGGATATTAAGGGTACCGGTACCCGATTGTTCTGAAGAGTGTGTTGGTTCTTCATCTAACAATTCAATTTGATTTTTATATTCAATTAAATCAGGATATAATTCATAAAAATTATCTTGAACTTTTCAGTCTTTAAATGCACTACATCAACTAATATAGATTTTTTCTTGTTCATTAAGATTTCATTTTTGTATAATATTTTTTACAAATTTGATCCATTTTCTTTTTGCTTTATCTGTGACAGCACAACTTGCTACAAAATATCATTTTTTATTTTTTAAATATTCAGAGTTTAACCATTTATTAGTATAATATTTGTTTGCTTTACATCAAAAAATTTTAACTTTCATTAATTTTACTTTTAATTATTTAATTTTTTATTATTATATAGTAAATTTTTAAAAAGTCACATTATTTTAACCCTTTCCCTGAGGTATTAAGGGAAAGGGGTTACTTATAAAAAAATGAAAAAAATAAAAATTTGAGTCGATGAAGCTTGAAGATGACCTTGGTTAGGACCAGTTGTAGCTTGTGCTATGGCTTTTAATAAGGATAATATACCATGTAAAGAATTTTTGGAACAAATAAATGATTCTAAAAAAATTACAGAAAAAATGAGACATAAATTATTTGAAGAATTAATAGAATTAAGTATTTGAGATAATCCTTGAATATATTTTGGTGTATGAGTTGTTGATAATTTTGTTATTGATGATATTAATATAAAGCAAGCAAATAAGGAAGCAATGAGAAGAGCATTGATTGAAATTATGAGGAAAGTAGAGAACGGTTTTAAACCGTTCCTTACTAGGAGGTGAGGTGTTGATGTATTTATTGATTGAAATGATAATTATAAGTTCGATGAATTAGAAAAAAAGCCTATTTATATTGTATGAGGAGATGCAAAAGTATTAGAAATTTGAGCAGCATCAATTATTGCAAAAGTATTTAGAGATAATTTAATTAATACTTATAGTTTATTATATCCAGATTTATATTTACAAAATCATAAGTGATATTGAACTAAAAAACATAGAGATTATTTAAATGATAAATCAAAAGTAACATGAATTCATAGAGTTTCTTATAAACCTGTTAAAAAAATTTTAGAGGAGAAGCCAAAATTATTATTACATATTTGTTGTTGACCAGATGCAACTGTACCAATTTTAGATTTAAAAAGAGAGTATGATATAACTTGTTATTGGTATGATCCAAATATTCATCCAAAAAAAGAATATAATAAAAGATTAAAAGCATTTAAAAAAGTTTGTAAAATTGAGAAAATTCCTTTTATAGAATGAGAATATGATGTAGAGAATTTTTTTGAGAAAGTTAAAGGATTTGAAAATGAACCAGAAAGAGCAAAAAGATGTACAGAATGTTATTCATTTAGATTAGATAAAACAGCACAATTAGCTAATGAAATGTGAATTAAATATTGGACAACATCTCTCAATATTTCTCCACATAAAGATGTTGAAAAATTGTTTAAAATTTGAGAAAAACTTGATAAAAAATACGATTTGAATTTTTTAAAAATAGCTTTTAGAAAAAACAAATGATTTGAGAGAAGTGTTACTTATTGTAAAGATAATTGAATATATAGGCAAAATTACTGTTGATGTGTATATAGTGAAACATTTCCCCTTTTACGCTAAAGCTTCAAAGGGCAGGCTAAAATAGATTTTTTTAATAAAATGAGAAAAAAGTTTTATTTTTAAGTCATTTTTTATATAATGCGGTTCATATTTAAATTTTAATATAAAAAATAGATTAATTATGCTTATGAAAAATTGATATATATGAATAGATATTGATAAAATTGATATACAAAAACCTTTAAAAGAATTATGATGAGTTGCTATTGTTATTGAAGTTAAGGAATCACTTGAAGATATAAAATGAAAAGTATTAATGATTATTGAAAATCAATCTAAACCATGGAAAAAAATTTGACAATTATCAGTGCCTTTTTGAACTATTGAGGATTGAGAAAGTAAACTTCAAACTTTAGAAAGAGAAACTAAAGAAGAATTATGACTAATTATTGATGAAAATCGTTTTACAGAAAAGGGAAAATACATTATGTATGTTGATTATTGAGAAATAAATATAAAAGTTGATTTATATGTTTTTTATTTATTATTAATATGAAAGCCAGATATTAAAAATGAAAATCCTGATGAAATAAAAGATATAGTATTACAAGATTGTGATAAATTGAAGAAACTGAATAGATATGAAATACGTCCTTGAACTGAAGAGTCATTAGATATAGTTGATAATTTGAATGATTGAAAAATTATTTATGTAAGAAATGGGGAATATATTAATTAGTTAAAAATGATTATAATAAAAATATGATGATCTGTTTTTGCTCCCAAAATGAGTAATAAATTTAAT
>CAZJHB010000165.1:0-3246 GCA_964545685.1 uncultured Candidatus Peribacteria bacterium
GGTCAAATTTATAGACAATGATTTGAAAGTATAAAATGAAAACAAACAGCTTATAATATAATAAAATTGATGCCAAAAAATACAAAAGTTGTATGAGTTATACAAAGGGGGCTATGGTGAAGTATGTGGTCAATGGCGCGGGATAATTGAAAAACATGATTTTTTACTTTATATTGAAAAGCAATATATTATACAATTTGTAATTTTATTTTTTTTGTACCTAAAAGAGAAATAAATATAGAAATAAAAGATATTACCAATGAAATTAATGACGAAAAAAATAAGTCTTTAAATGAATTTAATTTATTTTTAGAAAAATTTTTTAATAATTGAGATAATGAAGATAAATTTGTTGAAAAAATAAATTATATAAAACATTTTTTTTATTATGATGATGTAAAAGATAAAAAAACTCCAAAAATCATTTCTGGTTCTGAAAAAGATTTAAATAATAGTAGAAAATATGATTTATCAAAAATTGATAATGAAATAAAAAAAGAAATCTATGATAAAATTAAAAAAATAAAAACAGATTTAAAAATTGAATTAAATGATAAAAGTAATTTAGTTTTAGATTTATTCTTTGATAGTTTAGATTTAGCTGAAATAAAATCTTATATTCAAATGAAATATAAAAATGCATCAAATCCATGAATAAATAGTTTGAAAACTATTTGAGATTTATTAATGATGTCTATTTGAAAATTTGAAGAAGATGTTGAGTTAAAAGAATGTAACTGGAAATGAAAATTGAAAAAATGATTATTGATAGAAAATATTTCTTAATTTTTATTAAAAATGAAAAAAACAATATTGTATTATTGGAAAAAAAATTTTAAAAACTATAAAAATGATAGTTTTTTTTGGGATAATACTTTTTGAATGCAGACTAAAAAGGATTTTATTATTAAAACATATTTAATTTCAAATTATATAAAAAGAATTGAATGAAAGTATATTTGAATTATGCTACCTTCGGTTTGAAGTGCTTCAATATTAATTATTTCAACTTATCTTGCAGGAAAAATTCCTGTGATGTTTAATTGGACTTTATGAAAAGAAGCATTTGATCATTGTGTTAGTTTTTCTAAAGTAGATAAAATATTAACTTCTAGTGTTTTTTATTCAAAAGTTACTAATGAATTTTTAGAAAAATATAATAAATCAAATAAATTTATTTTTCTTGAAGATTTATTAAAAGATATTACTTTGAAAAATAAAGTTTTAGCTTTGATTAAAAGTATATATTTACCTATTAAAAAAATAGAAAAAAATGCAGTAATTTTATTTACTTCTGGTTCAGAGGCATTACCTAAGGCGGTTTGTTTAACGCATAAAAATATAATAGAAAATATAAAATGATCTTTAAATATATTTTCTTTAGAAAAAAATGATAAATTATTATGATTTTTACCTCCTTTTCATAGTTTTTGATTTACTATAAACACTATAATGCCATTAATTACTTGAATGAGAGTTGTTTATACTCCTGATCCTAATGATGCCAAAACTATTTTAGAAATTATTAAACATACAAAAATTACTGCTTTAACGTCTACACCTACATTTTTTAAAATGATAATGTGATTAGCGAAAAATAATGATTTACAAACTATTAGATATGTTGTATTATGAGCTGAAAAATGTCCTTTGGAACTTTTTGAAAAATTTAAAAAATTATCTGTTACATGAAAAATATTAGAATGATATTGAATAACAGAATGTAGTCCAGTCGTTTCTATTAATCCATTAATATGATCTAAAAAATGAACAGTTTGAAAAATTTTACCTAATCTTGATTGTAAAATTATTAATCTTGATACAAATAAAGAATCAAAAATATGAGAACAATGAATGATTTATTTATATTGAAGTTCTATTTTTAATTGATATTTAGACAAAAAATTAAAATCACCATTTAAAATAATTGTTTGAAAAAAATATTATGAAACTTGAGATTTGTGATTTATTGATAAGGATTGATTTTTAACTATTACTTGAAGAATTAAAAGATTTATAAAAATTGCTTGAGAAATGATAAGTCTTCCTTTTATAGAAAATATTTTATTAGAAAAATATTCAACTAAGGATGCTTTAAAAATAGCAATTGAAGCGATAGAAAAAGATTGAGTTGCAAAGATAACATTATTTTCTGTAGAAAGACTTGAGCTTGAAGAAGTTAATGATTATCTTAGAAATAGATGAGTAAGCAATTTAATAAAAATTTCTAATATATATATTGTAGATATTATTCCTTTATTATGAACTTGAAAAGTAGATTATAGAAGTTTAAAAAAATTAATTTTATAATATATATTTCTGTTATGAATAAAATAAAAATTTTAAAAGAAATAAAAATTTTAGAGAATGATTTTAAAAAATTAAATAAAAAATTAAATAATCATAATTTAATTAAATCTCAATTACATAAATATTTAATTTGTGATAAAGAAAGTTTTAAGAAATTATGGAAAGAATATATTAGTTTTTTTAATAGATTAAAAAAACTAATTAGAAAAACTAGATATAGAAAAATTTTTATTTTTATATCATATGATAAATTAGTTTTAAGAAGATATATTTTGATATTTTATTATAATAGTATTATTGTAACATTAAAATCTTTTTGAAAACATGAAAAATTTTTAAGAACTTTTTTAGATGAAAATTTTTTAAAAGATTATTGAATTTATGCTAAGTATATTTATAGACCCAGTTTTATAAATTTAATAAATACACCTGCAATCTTCATAAAACCATTTAAAACTTTTATAAATCCTAAAATATTTAAATTGATATATGTAAAAAAAATTAATACTAATAATAGAATTATAGTGGATTATAATAATATATTTTATTATATTAAATATAGAATAGATAAGTTAATATTTATTTTATCTAAAAAAATTGGTTTTTATATTTCAAATACAAGGTTTACAACAAGAAATAAATGATTTATAACTAAAAAAAATTTAAATTCTTATCTTAAAATAGCTAAACCTTGAGATATTTTATTGACAAGAAAAAATCGGAATGCTTCAAATGCTTCAATTCCTTGATTTTGGAAACATATGTCAATGTATATTTGAAATGGAAAATTTTTAAAAAAGAATTTTGATTATAAATTTATAAAAAAATTAAATGATAAAAAAGATTATATAATAGAGGCTACATGAAAATGAATTAAATTAGAAGAAATTCAAAAATTAGTTTTACATAATGATTATTTGTGAGTTTCAAGAACTA
>CAZJHB010000166.1:0-3235 GCA_964545685.1 uncultured Candidatus Peribacteria bacterium
ATTGGGAAACTTTTGATGAAAAAGATTGATTGATAGATAAAAGTGTTTTAAGTATATATACTGATAGAGATGATAATATATGGGTATGAACTATTGAATGAATTAGTAAAATAGAGTGGGATGCAGATAATGAAGAACATATTTTTACTGATAATTATACTGAAGAAGATTGATTGATAGATAAAAGAGTACAAGTTATATACCAAAATTGAGGTATGCGGTTTTGAACTGCTGCTTGATTATCAAAATTTGATTGAGATGAACATTGGGATTCTTATACTATTGACAATTGATTAGTAGATAATGATGTACAATCTATTTACGAAGATACAAATTGAAATCTATGGGTTTGAACTAAAAAATGAGTAACAATATTTTATGAATAAATTACAACATAATTAATAAGAGAGAGATTTTTATAATCTCTCTCTTATTAGTTTGTATAGGAATAATTGATTATCCTAAAAATGTAACTAAAGTCCAATAAATACCTCATGATATAAAACTTACTATAGGTAGAGTAATTAACCAAGCAGTTATTATTTTTGTTATTAATCATCTTTTTACATATCTTTGGTATTGTTTTTTTTCTTTTTTATCTAACCATTCTCTTAAAAATCCTACTCAAAAAATTCATCAAATAGCTATATGTGTTGAACTTACAGGTAATCCCATTTGAGATGCTATAATTACAGTTAATGAAGCTGAAATAGCTATTGTAAATGCTCTTATTCTATCTAGTTCTGTGATTTCACTTCATACTGTTTTTATAATTCTAGGTCAATATAAAGAAAGTCATACCGAGATTCATAAACCTCACATAGCAAGAATCCATAAAGGAATTTTTACTTCTCATGAAACTGTTCAATTTATAACGGCATCATATATTGCGGCAATTGGTCAAATAGCATTAGCTACATCATTAGCTCAATGAGCAAATGTCAAAAGTCATACTGCAAAAATTAAAGGAATTGTAAAAAGAAGGTTTACAGATTCTCTATTATTTTTTATTTTTTTATTTTTAGATAATTTTATTTTAACTATAAAATATATTATTATTGCTCATATAAATCAAATTATACTTGTTGTTAAAAAATCTACTTTTATAAGATGTTTTAATCATTTTAGTATTAAATAAGTTATAAAAGCCCAAGACATTATAGCAATGAAAACAGGAACCCATTTTTTTGTACTACTAACCATATCTTTTTGAAATATAATAGTTTTTTTAATCAAAAATAAAAAAATAGCTGCTATTATTCATCAAAGAACAGGTGAAATCACCCAAGAGGCAGCTATTTTTCAAACAGTTATCCAAGAAACGACATTTATTCATAAGGCAGCAATTCAAGCTCACATAACTCAACCAACTATTGAATGAGTAGTAGAAACAGGAGCTCTAAAATAAGTTGCTATATTTAACCAAAGCGCAGCTGCAAGTAATGAAGCTATCATTGCATATATAAAGAGTATAGGTTCTCATCAAAATCATTCAATATTAATAATTCATTTTTTTATTGTTTTTACTACTTCTCATCAAGCAATTATTGCTCAAAAGAAATTTCATAATGCTGCTATTACTATTGCCCATTTTAAGGAAATAGTTTTAGATCATACTGCTGGTCATACACTATTTGCAACATCATTAGCTCATATATTAATTGCCATGTATAATCATAATATTATAGCAAGTATTATATAAAAATATCATTCATAACTTCAAAAAAAATAATATCATGCTACAGCAGATAATATTAAAACAAAAAAACAAATTGTATTTTTCATGTTTAAAAGATAAATAAATTAAAAATATAAAATATAAAAAAAAATTTTACAAAGAAGATTATATTTATATATTTAATAAAAGGAAATTTTTTTATAATTTTAAAATTGTTTTTATATGAAGTCCAAAATTAATCAATTATTAATAGATATCAAGAAAAAAAAAGAAGATTTAATGAATGAAATGACTCTTGAATATGAAAAGTTAAAAGAAAAATATTGATTTACTATAAAATGAAGGAAAATTATTTTTAATAAAGACGTACAGAAAAAAAATAAAAGGGAAAAAAAGCCTATTTTAGAATCAATATTTGGAACAAGAATCAGAGAATTATTATCGGCACCTTTTATTTATTCAATGATTATTCCAGCTATAATTTTTGATTTATTTTTAACTATCTATCATAAGATAGCTTTTAAATTATATAAAATACCTTATGTAATTAGAAAAGATTATATAATTTATGATAGAAAAGAGTTAGACTATTTAAATATTATTCAAAAAATTAATTGTTTATATTGCTCATATGTTAACTGATTATTAGCTTATGCTGTTGAAATAGCTTGAAGAACAGAAAGATATTGGTGTCCTATAAAAGCATCAAGAAAAATGAAATGATGACATGATTGGCAAGAGTATTTTGCTGATTATGGTGATGCAGAATGATATAAATCTATTACATATAGGCCAGAAATTGGGAAAGATTTTGAAAATTAAAAGTAAAAACTATATCTTTTTTTTAAAAAAAAGATAAACGGAACCTTATAAATAGGTTCCGTTTATTATAAAAATTGCTGAATGAAGATATTATCTTTATTTTGTAGTTTCAATCTGCTTATTTATCTGTGGGAAAATATTTTCAAATGATTTGTTGATTTTCCCGTATAATGTAGCATGTACGCTAACCACTAAACAACAGACAATAAATAATGGTATAAGCATTGTAGATAAATCTTTCAGCATAAAATTACTCCTTTTTTCGCTTTGGTAATTAAAATGTTAATAATATATATAAATACTGAACAAGCGACCTTATAATATATTAAAAAAATATATGTCAAGTTTTTTTGTAATAAAAAATTAATCTATTTTATATATAAATTTATTTTCCAATTCCAAAAAAATTAATTGAATTTTCAAAAATTTCTTTTTTAATAATTTCTGAGTTTTCTTTTCTTAGTTCACAAATAAAATCAAGTACATATTTTGTAAAATCTGGTTCATTTTCTTCTTTTCATCTAAAAGGAGTAGGAGTTAACCGTGGAGCATCTGTTTCAACTAAAATATTTTTTAAAGGAATATTTTTTGCAGTTTCTTGTACTTGTTTTGCATTATTAAAAGTTACTATTCAACTAAAACTTATCATGCAATTAGGAGCATATTCAAGAAGTTTTTGAGCATATTCAAGATTTTCTGTATAACAATGAAAAACAAAATTTTTATATCAAGAAT
>CAZJHB010000167.1:0-3230 GCA_964545685.1 uncultured Candidatus Peribacteria bacterium
TTGAGCATGATACTGGTGAAATAAAACTAGAAATTTATTTTTAAAGAAGTATTTAGAATGAGAATTTGATGAATTGAGTACAGAAGATAAAGATATAAATCCCTCTGTTGAAAATAATGAAATAAAATATAATATATTTGATTCTTTTTCATTTTCTTATGATGATAATATAAGTTTACAAAAATTATTAAGGGAACTTAGTTTGTATGAGTGAGAATTAACTTGAGAATATGATGATTATACAATAGATATAATATATGATTTTCAAGTAGAATCAGGAATTTTATCTTCTGTTTATGAACCTTGAGCATGAAATTATTGACCAAAAACTAGAGTAGCATTAAAAGATAAGTATGAGTTATATAAAAATGAAGAAAAAAAACAGCAATTAGAAGAGGAGAAAAAACAAGAATTAGAAGAACAAATTAAAAAATTAGAAGAATTAGCTATACAAAAAGTAAAGGGTGATTTAGTAAATATTGGAAATCATCAAATTTGAGAAGTATCTAGTTCTGTAAGAGAGTTACAATTAAAACTTAAAGATTTATGATTCTTTAATTGTGATGATACAGCATATTATTGAAATATAACTGAAGCTTCTGTTTTAGATTTTCAAATTGCTAATTGAATTATTACTAATAAAACAGATATTTGAGCTTGAATTTTTTGACCAAAAACAAGAGCAACTTTAGAATCTGTTTTGAAAGAAAAATATTTATCTGAATTATTAGAAAAAGAAGGGATTTGAGATGAAATGGTAGCTTTTGGAGTTGTTAGTATGTAGTAGGGTTATTTTCTACTAAATAATATCACTTTATTATCTTTTTGTAATTTCATATTTTTAATTATCTTATGAGTTTTATTGTTTTTTCAATTTATAAATTTGATAATTTCATTTATATTAGCTTCGCTTAATCATATTGTTGAGAAGTTATTTGTTGAATAAAAAATATAACGAATAACTTCTTTTTGTATAAGATTACTAAGGCAATTATATTCTTTAATATAAAAATAATCTTTATCTCATAGAAAAACAGAAACTTGTTTTTCAATATTTTCTTTTACTTCTTCTAAATAAGATATAAAATTATTAATATTGTTTTTATAATTTGAATTAATTTTTTCAAATTGAGGAAGAATATTATGTCTTATTAGATTTCTTGTTATTGTTGTATCAAAATTTGTTTGATCTATTTTGTATTCTAATTTATTTGAATCAAGATAATTTAAAATATCTTTTTTTTCAATATTTAATAAAGGTCTTAGTATACAGCTATGTGATGAAGATGATTTATTTGAAGTTTCTTTCATATTAATTAATCATGTAAGTTTTGTTCATCTTACTAAATTAAAGAAGAAAGTTTCTAATTTATCATCTAAATGATGAGCCGTAATTATTTTATCTGTATTGTAAATATTTAAAAGTGCATTAAAAAATTGATATCTTTTTTCTCTTGCTAATTCTTCAAAACTTTTACTTGGATATAATTTTTTAATTTTTTGAAAATCACAGCTAGCTATTTCTGTTTTAAATTCTTTTTCTTTCCCTAGTTTTTCTATAAAGTTTTCTTCTTCTTCAGTTTCTTTTCTTGTTTTATGGTTAAAATAACACACAATTAAATCATTTTTATATTTTGTTTCTAATATTTTATATAATAAATACATAGAATCAGGTCAAGTAGAGCAAGCAAGTATTACTTTTTCTCAAGTTTTGTAATATTTTTTTAAAAAGTTTTCAATATTAATCATTTTTTATTAATTATTTCAATACATTCTTATATTTTAATAATAAATATAGAAAATCAAAATTTTTAGGGTACCGATACCTTATTTTTCTATAATTTTAGATTAAACCATTATTTTTTTTCACGTTGGAAAGAAAAAACCTAAAAATTTTGATTTATTTCTTTTTTAATTATTATATAAATAAATATTTTTATTACAAATTATATTAATAATGAAAAAATTTATAGATAAGTTTATTAAAGAAGCTAAAATTAAAATAGATAATTCTCAAGAAAAAATTAATTTTATAAGAGAAGCATATTTGTATTGAGAACAAAATAGTGCATATGATTCAACATGGACTTGAGCAATTATTGAAAGAGATTGAAAAGTATTATCTAAATGAACAAATGATATACCTTGAATAGTATGAAAAAAACTACAATGAAGAGTACTTAAGTGATCAAAGTATGAAGATAAAGTTAATCATGCTGAAAGAAATGCAATATATAATGCTGCAAAAGAAGGAATTAAGCTTGAATGAGCAAATATGTATATGCCTTGGGTGCCTTGCACACCATGCGCGATTGCAATTATTAATTCATGAATAAAGTCTCTTACAATGCATTATCAAAAAGTAATAAAAACACCAGAAGATCGGCTGTTAAGCGTACAACAAGCATTAGAATGGTTATACGAAAATGATATAGAATTATACTTTGTAAATGAAAAAATAGGATGATGTAATTCAAAAATGAGAGGGGAAGAGTGGAATCCTTAAAAAGTTCAGTAAAATTAATTTTACTGAACTTTTTTAAATTTTACTATTTCTTTTATTTATAAAATCTAAAAAATTATCATCTGGAGCAATTTTATTTAAGATTTCTTTTCAACACTTTCAACATTTATGTTTTATCATGTAACCTTTATTTTTTTTATAATCAATATCAATAGGTTTCATTAATCATAAACATTCAGATTTTCTGTCTCAAGGAAAATCCTTATCAAGGTGTTTTGAATAAAGGCAATAAGGGCAATGATTTCTAGCAGACCCTTCAGGATGTTTAACTATTGTTTTTCAACAATTTTCACAAACAAAATCTTCATTCTTCATAATAAATCACATAATATTTATTTTGTTAATAAAATATTATTACCTTTCTCTTGTTCCAAGCTTGGGAACCAGCTAATAGCGGGAAAGAGACAATAGATTTTATTTAGTTTAATTGTTCTACTCCCTCTCCTGGGGGGTAAGGTAAAAATAGTGTTAATAAGAGATTATTTTTGTAAAATATAAAATATTACACCAAATATTGAAGTTATCATTCAAATAAGCCATATTCTGAAAACAACATTTTCTTCGGACCATCAAATAGCTTCAAGATGATGATGAAATGGAGCAATTCTAAATACTTTTTTTCATTTTCTAAATTTTTTACTTATAAGTTGAATGATAACACTAAGGGTTTCAAAAATAAAAATAATTGAAATTATAAGTAAAATAA
>CAZJHB010000168.1:0-3229 GCA_964545685.1 uncultured Candidatus Peribacteria bacterium
TGGAACTTTTTATTTATTTTAAAACAATGTTTGTAAAATTATGGGGAAACCTTAAAATTTAGTTTTTGAAACACCTTACTGAGTTACCAGCAGCACGCCTATAGCTAAAGCTGACCAAATAACGGAAGATTTAAAGTTCAATTGATATACACTAGTATCATACAGTATTTTTAGTAGAAATAATATCATATAGAAGTTCTACTGGTTTTTCATTTAAATTTCTAAGTCTTAATTTAAATTTTTGAGATAATATAAAATTATTTCCATTAAATTTTTATATTTGTTAAGTAAAATTTATGACTTTTTTACTAAAAACTGAGGATATGTGATTTAATAAAATTGACTTATATATAGTAATTATGTTATAATTATTAGGAATTTATTATTTAATAATTATAAAAATGAATAAATTAGATAAAAACAATGAATGAAAATTAAATCTAACTGATTTAATTAATGAATGAAAATTTTGTTTTCATTGTCAAGCAAAAATTCAAGAAATTCTTAATTTGACTAAAAAACAATTTCAAGAAGAATTAAATTCATGAGATTTAGAAAAATCAAACAATGAACAAATTTTTAAACATTGAAATAGTTCTTTTATATTTAATGAAAATGAAATTATAAACTTAGATTATCTTGAAAAATCAACTTCTTGTATATGATATAGAAAAGCGAGAACAAAATCTGGTAAAAATATCTTGATTTTAGAAATGAAAGATTGAAATAATAGTATAATAGATTGTGATAATTGAGATTTTATTATTAAAAATATAAAAATAATATTAAAAGAATTTAAAAATATTAAATGAGTTGATATTATTCCAGATAAAATTATGATAAAATGAAATTTACCTAATAAAAATATAAAATGAAATTATATAGAAACTTTAATAATTAAATAAAAATATAATTATATTATTTATTTTAAATGTTTTATCTGAAATTTTATAAAATTAAAATTAACTTTACAAAAATCCATAAAATAATAAACTTATAAAAAGTTAATTTTTAAATAAAAATATAAAAATGAAAGAAAAAACAAAAAACAAAACAAATAAAATAATTATAATTTTTATTATAATTATATTGTTAGTAATTATAATTGTATGAAGTATAATTATATTAAATAATAAAAATCAAAATAAAATAAAACAAAATAATCAAACTAATAATATTGATATTTTTACAAATACTTGAAAAATTGAAAAAGTCGAAGAAGAACTAACAAAAGAAGAAGTTGAATCAAAAATTGATACTTTAAAAAAGAAATTAACCTTAAAATCTATAATTGCTGAATGAGATTCTTTTTTTAAAGAAGAAGAATATACTATTGCATTAACAAAATATTTAAAAATATTAAAAGAAATTCCTAACGACGAAGAAATAATAAATAAAATATGAAACATTTATTATATATTAAAAAAATATGATAAAGCTTATAAGTATTATTCTCAAATAATAGATTATATAAATTTGGATAAGAATTTAGCTTTAAATTCGTTACTTTATAGTTTTAATAATAAATTAACTAAAGAAAATATTGAGTACATAAAACAAGAATTAAATAAATATTCTTTAAGTGATAATGAATATTTTTACTATACTAATAGTTTAAAATGTATTGAAGATTTTAGTTTATGTAAGGAAAATTTCGAAACTTATTTTAAACAATTTAAACAAGATGAAAATTTAGAAACTGGAACTTGAAAAATATTAGAATATGAAAATCTTATAAGTATTAATGATGCTATAAAAAATTATTATAATTTTAAAATGGATGATTTATCTTACAAAAATGCTTTGATTACTTGAGCTTTTTTCTCAAATTGACTTTACCCTATTGCTATAGAAACTTCAAAAAAAATATTATCTGAAAAAACTAATTACAAGCCAATAATAAAAATAATTGCAAAAAGTTATTATGAATTATGAGATTATGGAGAAGCAAAAAATTTTTTAAATCAATATAATGAAATAGATGATGAAGATGCAGAAATTAATTATTTTTTATGAGTAATTAATCAAAAACTACATAGATATGTTTTAAGTTCAGTATTTTTAGAAAATTCTATAGAACTTTGATATATTAATAATATAGAAGCAAGAAGAAGAATGATTTATAATTATGAAGAAATGTGAGAAACATATAATATGCTTGAATCTTTTAAAAAACTTATTGAAGAATGAAATGAAAAAATTACTATTAATGATTTAAACTTAGCAATATTTTTTCATTTTGAAAACAAAAAATTTGATGAAGCTAAAAAAATCATTGATGATAATATTAAAAATGAAAATTTTAAGGATTATGAATATCTATTTGATTCTTATCTTGCTCGGTATTATATAGAACAAGATTTAAAAGTTGAAGAAAATTTAATTGAAGCTGAAAAACACTTAAAACAAGCAATAAAATTAAATGAACAAGATCCTTTGGTAAATTATTTAATAGGAATATTTTATTTTAAACAAAATAATTATGACATATGAAAATTATATTTAGAAAAAACTATTTCTCTTGATGAAAAATGAGAATTTTGAACTAGAGCAGAAAATATTTTAAATTCTATAAATTAATCCTACTTCGCTAAAGCTACGTAGGACAGTCCTCCTTTTAAGGTATCCAGCTTATAACGAGAAAAAAATACTTAAAAATTAAGCAAAAAATATGTCTATAGATAAAAATAATTCAAATACTTGAAATTTAGATTCAAAAAAGTTACTTGATAAATTAGCAATTAATATTGCTAATAAGTTTTGAATGGAAAAACAAAAAGCAATAGAACTTTTAAAAACAGATACAAGTAATTGATTAAATATTTTAAAAAAAGATATAGAAAATCAAGAAGATATTGAACTTAAAGAATTATTCAAAAAATTATGAGATAAAAAACTTGAACAATTATTTTTTATGTTAAAATGAGCTCAAGAAATTATTGAGAAAAGTTCAAAAATTGAAATCAAAATTTTAAAAGCAGATATAGAAAAAAATAGTAATATTGAAAATTTTAAAAATAATATAGAAGATTACTTACCTCCAAAATTAATTTCCATAGCAAAAAATCCTCAAAAAATACATGAACATATTCTTGGTTTTGCTCTTGGTACAACCAATTCAATATTTAAAACTGTAGAAATTATTTATGAAATATGAAAAGGAATTATTAAAACTCCTATTGATTTGTATTTAATACTTAGTTGAAAAGCTATAACTGATAGTTTTGAT
>CAZJHB010000169.1:0-3213 GCA_964545685.1 uncultured Candidatus Peribacteria bacterium
GTACAAAGAAGTATACAATTTATCAGTGAGCTTATTTTCTGATATTTGAAAATTTGACAGAAGTTTTAAATTTACTTTGTGAGATAAAATAACAAATACATTAATTGAAACTCTTGAGATGATAATTTATATAAATAATTTGGATATAAAAGAGAGAAAAACAGATTTTGATAAATTAGAACAATTACTTGAAAGACTTGTAATTTTTATAAACATAACAAATGATTTAAAATTGTTTTGAAATTCTAGAAAATTTTTAATGTATTTAGAAACTTTAGTAAAAGTAAAAAAAATGGTTAAATGTTGGAATAGATAAGGAATTTTTATTCTTTTAAGGACACTATCTATAAAAAACACTAGACTTCTTCTATAAAAAGTAATAGTAAAAATAATTTTAAAAGTTGCTGAGAGTAAAATATATATGTATAATACTAGATAGCATTATACATTAAAATTATTATTATGACAAAGAAAAAATATTCACAAAAACAAATTAAAGAATTACTAAGACATCCATATATTAAAAATTGTGCGGGAACAAATATTACGTTTTCAAATGATATGAAATATGAATCTGTTGTTTTATGGAAATCATGATTAACTTGAAAAGAAGTTTTTAAGAAATATAAATTTCCCAAATATATTATAAACTCCAATATTCCTACAAAATGTCTTAGTAGATGGAATAAAACTATAAATGAAAGATGAAAGGATTGGTTTAATATTAGTAAAAGATGAAAAAAAGCAGATTATAATAAACTAAATATAGAAAATATGTCTAAATATGAAATTTATGATTATTTTAAAATAAAAATGAAATATTTAGAAGAAGAAATTAAATTACTCAAATGAGTAAAAAAAAAGTTAACTAAAAGTCAAAGATTCAGTATTATATTGAAAATATATGATAAAAATAATTTACGATTTTTATGTAATTTAGCAAAAGTATCAATTTCTTGATTTTATGCATATAAAGATAGAGTAAAAAAACAAAATACAAGAATAGATAGAGAAAAAAACGATTATGAAATTATAAATGATATATATTTAAAATCTAATAAGGAAATGTGATATAGATCTATTACTATGGAATTGTATAAAATCTGAAGAATAATGAATCATAAAAAAGTTTATAGAATAACAAGAGAATATGATTTACTATCAATAATCAGAAGAAAAAATCCATATAAAAAAATCCAAAAAGCAACTCAAGAACATAGAATATGTAAAAATATTATTGATAGAGATTTTGGATGAACAGAAGTTTTTAAGAAATTATGAACTGATATTAGTTATCTCTATTATAATTGAACGAAAGCATATCTTTCAATTCTTAAAGATATGATTAGTTGAGAAATAATTTCTTATGAGGTATCATCTAATTTATGACTAAAATTTGTGATTAATACAATTAATGAAGCAAAAGAAAATTTTAATTTAATATGAGCTATTATACAATCAGACCAATGATTTCATTATACTCATCCAGAGTATATTAATTTACTTAAAGATAACTGAATTATTCAATCTATGTCTAGAAAATGAAATTGCTTAGATAATGCTCCTACTGAATCTTTCTTTTGACACATGAAAGATGAAATTGATTTAAAACAAATTAAATCATATGGTGAACTTGTAAAATATATAGATAACTATATGTTTAATTACAATAATAATCGTCCTCAATGGAACAAAAAAAAGATGACTCCTGTTGAATACAGAAATTACCTTTTACTTAATAATAATTAATCCCTTTTTTTATTCCACTAAATGGGGGTCACTACAAAAACCAAAGTCCCTTTTCATTTTCTTAATCAAAATTCGAAATATTACTTCAATCTTACAAAACCTGTAAATTTACCCCACCATAAGGAGGCAGATACCAGAACTACTCCTAACACCGCCACATATGAAATTATGGTAAGGAGATTAGTATGTATATTAGCCCATTGAAATATTATGGTGGACATAAAAAAAACAGGTAATATAAATGATGTTACTGTTACTATAAAAAAATCCTGTTTCTCAATAAAGTAGCTCAAAATTAGAGCAACCAATATTAAGGAAATTATACTGGTAATAATACCTATAATCATTGAATCCTGTCCAATATATTTATAATATTCTATTTCTTTTCTATGAATTCAAAACTATCTCCAATTACATGATCAAAACAACCAAGTTCACTATCATATAAATTACAATCTTGACCAACATTCATGTGAACTGTTCTAGAAAAAGAAGGAGAATATTTCAGTATATACATAAAATTTAAAAAACATTCCCTTCTTGAATACTCATCTTCCTTGTCTTCAGGTCAAACCTTAATATTATATATACTATTTATTAGGCTTTCTTCTTTATTTAAAGCAGTACAAGTTTTTCACAATTGCTTTTTTATAAAATCATCTAATTCTTTCTCATTTTCAGTATTTGCTACTGTTATTGTTAATCCATTATTATACTCTGAATTTTCCTTAACTATGTATATATTACTTGAATCCTCAGAAATATTTAATTTTATTTTAGTACTATTTTTTGGATATTTAAATTTTAATCCTAATTTATTACTTTCATATAGGACAAATTCATCTTCTAATTGTTCTTCATTTTCTATAATTTTATTATCTTCTTCTATTTCATTATCCTCTTCAACTAAAATTTGCTCTTCAACAATTAATTCATTTTTATTAGAATCAATAGATCATGTAAAAACATTTTCTTCTTCTTTCATATTTATTATTACTCAAGTATTTAATGACTCTTTATTTTTCTCTTCTATTTTTTCATCATTAACTATTTTTACAATCTCTTTTTCATAATCTAAATTATCAGATTGTTTTTCATTTATTGAACTATTACAAGAGAATAATAAAAAGATTGACACAATAAATATTAAGTATTTTTTCATAATTTTTTATTAAAATATAATTAATTATACTATAATTAGTTTCAATAAAATTTCAATATTTACTTTAAAAATTTTTAATTGCTTAAATAATTAAGATTTCTTTATATTTTTATTTTTTATTAAAATAATAATATTACTAATAAAGGAATTCATTCAAATAAATCCTCACCTTGAAATATATCAAATTCTAAATCAAACCTTATAAATCAAAAAATAGATATTAATACTATTAATGATAAAAATGCATTAAAAAAAAGGACTTTGGTAAACCAAAGTCCCTTTTCCATTTCCTTAATCAAAAT
>CAZJHB010000170.1:0-3200 GCA_964545685.1 uncultured Candidatus Peribacteria bacterium
ACTTTTATTTTATTTTTTCTATTCAATTTAAAAATCAAACTCCTTACTGCGTTTGGAAAAAGCTTACGCAAAAATTTATCCAATCTCTGATTTGCATCATTTTCTTCTATCTTAAATAATTTCATTTTTTATATTATATTATTCTTAAATTTCTCCCCTTTTCAAGGGGAGTCTCCGTAGCGTAGCGAAGGAGGAGGGGTTATTGAAAAACAGTAAAATCAAATGCTTCATTTGTTGTCTCTTGAGATATTTTAACTTCTAAATCCTTTCTATATCAATAAGCTTTTCAAATAGTTGAAATCTTTGAATATCTCAAAGGAACTTCTTTTGTTCAAAAATCAATTTTCCATTCTAAATACGGAACAAAAATTGAATCAGATTCAGCTTTTAATTCATTAATCACTGAAAGTTTTAATATACATGATGAAGTTTGACATTCATTATCATAAAAATCTTCAATTTCATAAGGATAAGTTCAATTTAAATCAACTCATTTTATTCAACTAAAATCAATAATATTACAAGAACAAATATCTCATATTATACAAGAATCACAAATATCACTAGATCTTAAATAAGAACCAGAAGAATTTAAAGTATTATTTTCAGAGGAAATTTGCCAATTAACGATAGCCATGCTATCTCAATCTAATTCCAATTCTCAATTTCAATCTAAATCAGGTACTCTAAAATAAAAATCAGTACTATCAAAAATATCAATTTTATTTCATATTTCTAGTTGAATAGGATTTCACATGGCAATTTGATTCCATCAATCATTATATTCACTATTTCATTCTCAAATAGGTGGTAATAACTTTCATTCAGTTGTTAAATCATATTTATAATCAATAACACCACCTAAAAAATCAGTATCAAAAAGATCATTATCTATATCTCAAGGTTCTTTTTCTTTCATAACATATAAAGCTTCTTCTATTCAAGAATTTGCTTGATAATAAGCAACCATAGAATTTTCTATTTGTTTAGTGCTATTTAAAAATGGAATAACATATTCTAAAATAGAAAGAGCTAATAAATTAATAAATATTACTAATCACATTGCTAAAACTATGGAAAATCATTTATTATTTTTTTTCATAAAAAAATTTTTATTTACTAAATATATCTGTCAAAGAAATAGTTGTAGAAAAATTAAGTTCTAAATTAGATCATTTTATCTTAGTTGAATTAGCCCAACTAGGTCAAATAGTAAATTTAATTCTAACATAAGGAGATAAATTTACATTATTTTCAACACTTTTCCAAGCCAAATTATAATCTTTATTAGGATATAAATAAATTTGAAAATCTTTTACATTTATATCATCAGGAAATAAAGAAACCCAATAATTATTATTATTTGATCATGCTATAATTTCATCTCATCAAGTAAAATCCTTATCAATAATCCAAGTATCTATAACTCAATCATATTGGAAATCATCAGACATAGACAAATCATGATTTAATCAATAATCTACTCATTTTAGTTTTAAAAATTCAATTGTTCAAAGACATCAACTTCATGTAACTATTGTACCACTAGAATTCATAGTACACTCAATACCTGATGGAGCATTAGGATCTCTATAAACATTCCACCTAAATAATGTTCTTTTTTTTCAATCTCAACTAATTAAATATAATTCTTTAATATCTTTTCAAGATTCAAAAGCATTAGGTCATTTTCATAAATATTCATCATCATCATCTCAAATAATACTTCAATCTGAATTTTCATCTCATCAATCATCATCAAAATTAGAATTATAATCTATAAACTGTAAACTATACTGACCATATCTTTGATTTTTTAATAAAACATTTTCTCATAAAGTATTTAAAATGTTATTATAACATCAACTTCAGGTCATTTGAATTCAATTTCAACTTATACATCTATAAAAAGAAGAAACTCAATAAGTTTCTGTTCAAACAATTCAATTATTTGAAAAATTTCAAAATCAACTAGCAATATTATAATGTCATGAAGAAAAAGTAGTTCAAATTACTTTTCTATTAAAATATTCTTCATAATCAATCTCTCATCATTTTTTTATTTCTTCAAATAGTTTTTCTTGAAAATAAACTACCTGTTTTTCTAAATTAATAGAACTCATCAATCTAGTTTTTCAAAAATTAACTGAACTCAAAGCCTGAAATCAAGAAATTAGTACAGTAGAAACTATTAGAATTCAAAACATTATTTCTATCAAAGTAAAAGCCTGAGTAGCTAGTCCTACTTTAGCATGGACTGATTTTGTTTTAATAAAAAATTGTTTATTTTTATTTGTTTTCAACATCATTTTTTTTATAAAAAATAAAATTTAAAATATCACTAAAAAAAGAACTAATTTTATATAAACTTGGGATTTTCCAAAAATATTTTGGCCAAATTCTAAAAATAAAATCAAAAAACTTAAAAAATATATTTTTTTTCTTTATTCTTTTTTTTGTAAATAAAATTTTAAAAGAACGAAAAAAAGAACAACAAAAACTAAGAACAAAAGCTATTAAATCAAAAAAAGAATTTTTTATAATATATTTTTTTTTCATATAATTTATTATAAAGTATTTGCAAAAAAATCAAATATAATTAAATTTATATATAAATATAAGTATATTTTTAAAAAAATAAAATTTAAAATTAGAAAAATGAATTATAAACAAAGAAAAAAAGAAAGAAATATAAAAAAAATATTAATTAATATTTGAAAGTTTTTCAAGACAAAAAAAATTATTTTAGATTTTTCATCACAAATAACTATTATATGATTTATTATTATTATTTGTTCTATATTTTTACCATGGCTATACACATACATATGAGATAAATGAACATCATGGAATGCTTTTTCTAATATATGATGAAATATTTGATATTTAATTTTTTTACCTATAATTTTTCTTTTATTTATGATATTATCAAGTAATACAAAAGAAAGATTAAAATTAGCATCAAATATAAATGTAAAAAATCATGTAATTATAATATTTTTTGGTATTCATTGCATATTAACTTCTGTAATTTACATTAGTTTTATAAAATGATTAAATATATTTTTTAAAAATATAAAATTTTGAAATTGAATTATTTTATTTTTACTTTGATGAATTGTAATATTAATTTGATGATTAATAAACAGAAAAAGCTATTATAAGAATGATTATTATTCTTATATTAATGAAGATAATCA
>CAZJHB010000171.1:0-3198 GCA_964545685.1 uncultured Candidatus Peribacteria bacterium
TTGATAAAAATAAAAAATGATTATTTAATGGTAAAGTTCAAGCTAATCTTGATGGTGAATCTTATAGAGCTGAAAGAGAAGATTACAAAAAATTAGATGATTTAATTAATCATTTATTTGAACACTTGAAATTACAATTGAGTGATTAATTATTGAAGAGAACGGTTTTAAACCGTTCTTTTTTTTATTTTTATTTTTTTATGAAATTATTTATTTTTTATGAAAGGAACGGTTTTAAACCTTTCCCTACATTTTATACCAATTCACTCAAAATATAATCCAAAACAACTACTCACTTATCTTGCAATTTCAAAATATTATCTTCTATTTTCAAATATCAATTATCTAAAAAATAATCTAATTTTTCTTGATTCAATTGTAAAAATAATTCTTTTTCTAATCATCTAGTTCTCAATCAAAACATAACTTTTTCTAAAAATACATCTTCTTCTGTCAATTTATCCTCAATAATAATTTTATCATTATAATAATCCTTAAAATTATCTGGATAACTATATCTTTTTCAATCTACAAATCAATGAGCACCTAATCAAAAAGCAACAACTTCACTATGATCCCAATAAGCCTTATTATGTTTACATTGATATTTGTCTTCTTCACCCTCCTTGGCAAGGAGGGGGTTAGAGGGTGGTGCAAAATTAGAAATCTCATATTTATCAAATCATCTTGATTCTAAAAGATCTTTAACATCAACATATTCTCACAAATAATTATCTTCATTTATTCACACTTTTTTCCAATTATCTGGATAATAGTAATCCTCTAACATATAGACTGAAATATGCTTAATATAATTGTAATTATCTAATATATATTCAATATCTTTCTTAATTTCTCACTTTTTCACATAAGGCAAACCAATAATAAAATCTAAAGAAACATCAAACTGTAATAAACTGTCTTCTCCTCCCTCCTTAACAAGGAGAGGGTTAGGGGGTGGTCTTCTTCATATTTCTTCCAAACTCTTTTCATTTAAAGTCTGAATTCAAATACTCAATCTATTTATTCACATTTTTTTCCATCAAACAATATTATTTTCTGAAATATTCTGTGGAGTAGACTCAAGTGTTATTTCAATATTATCCTCAAATCAAAATTTATTTTTCAAAGATAATATTATATTTTCCAATTGTTCTACACTTAAAACAGAAGGAGTTCATCATCAAAAATAAATAGACTTTAGCCTATTTATTTTTTTATCATAATTTTGAATATCTGATAATAATTTATCTACATATTTTTGAATCTTATCTTCTTGCAAAATTCACACTGAAGCAAAACGACAATACTTACATTTGCTCTCACAAAAAGGTATATGAATATAACAAAATAATTTACTCACAATCTCTTGATAAATTCTCTAAATTAATAACTTTTTTAGCTCGACACATTAACTTATCTCTAAAATTAATAAACTCTGATTCATAATTTGTTGAATTATCAAGAATAGAAATAATGCCTTGATCATAAAGAGTTTTCATTCATTTATCAAAACTAGATAATACATAATCATTATTATAAAAATCTCATAAATATACTTTATAATCTTCATCTACTTTTGATTCTAATTTGTCTGATTTTAAAGACAATAAAGCTGGTAAATAATAAGTATAATTACTTAAATAACTTTTAGCTCAATTATCTGTTGCTAAATAAGATAAAAATGTATTAGCAAAATCTAAATCATTAGTATTTTTATTTATAACAAAATAATTATAATTTACTAGAGTATTTCATTGACCAGATAAATAATGAGGAAAACTCGCAACTCTCAAAAGAGATGTCGAATATCATTTTTCATCTATCTGTTCTATCATTCTAGGATATCATACAACCATATAAATCTCTCATTTACAAAATAAATCAAGATTATTATTTCATAATTTCTTTAATTCACTAAATTCAGAATTATAAGAATTATCACTTGATATATCTCAATAATATAAATATGTTCATAAAGCCTCTTTTAAAATATTTCAACTTACATTTTCAACTCATACTACATTATCTTCTAACATAAAAAATTGAGTTACAATATCAGCTGAATCAAAAACAGTTGATCAATTTCATATTCAAATAGGAGTATAATTTGGACTTGATTCCTTCAATTCAGAAATTTTAGCATTAAGAGAAGCTAAATATTCAAGATCTCTACTATTTACATATCTACCATTATAAAATATTCATAAAGTTTCATATCAAACAGGAATTCATTTTAAAGCTTCCTTTTCTTGTTCTCAATCTTGCCAAGTAAAAATTAAATCATCACTAAATACATTTTCATATTTTTTTCTAAAATCAATAGGACTAAAAATTTCTGGATCAAGTCACATAACCTGTCAATCAAATATTGTCTCTTTTTCATTATTATTCATAACAAAAATATCAGGTGCTTCATCATTTGCTATAGCAGAAGATAAGGCTAAGAAATATTCTTGATAATCTCAAAAACTTTCTATTACAATATCTTTAGTTTTATATCCTGTATATAAAGATTTAAATTCAGTTATAATATTTGAAAATTTTGATTTGTCATCTCAAACTATCCAAATATTAAAAGACTCAGAATTAGTTTTGGTTGGATTACCCTTATCTTTATTAGCAACAATAGCAATTAATAATATAATAAAAACTAATCATCATAACAATACTAAAAAAATTAATTTATTTTTATTCATAAAAACATTTTTAAAAAATAAGCTAAATATTTGAAAGTAAATGCATATGAACATGCATAACTTCTTGTCCTCCTTTTTTACCAACATTAAAATGAAGTTGGTATCCTTCTTGGATATTCATATCTTTTGTTATTTTTTGAACAACAAAAAACATATGAGCAATTAATTCACTATCTTCTTTTCTTAAATCATTTATTGTTTTTATTTCTTTTTTTGGAATAATTAATAGATGAATTTTGGCTTTTGGATTAATATCTTTGATAACTATTACCTTTTCATCTTCAAAAACTATTGTTGATGGGATTTCTTTATTTATTATTTTTGTAAAAATAGACATACTTTTTTATTTTAAAAATTAAGTTTTTATTATGTTCTCTATTTTTAACCTCTTCCCTCTCTCTTCACCTTTAGCGAAGTAGCAAAAACTTAATCTAAAGGAAAGGATTAATATTCTATAACTTTTGTATCATTTGTAAAATCAATCTTATAAGTAGAATTT
>CAZJHB010000172.1:0-3164 GCA_964545685.1 uncultured Candidatus Peribacteria bacterium
TTTACTTATTTTTTTTGATTTTTCAATACAAATCCCCCTTTTTTGAGATTATGCCATTTTCATCTAAAAAAAAGTTTACTTAATGAAAAATTATTAAAAGATGTCCAAGATAGAGAATTAAAAGCTGATAAAATTATTAGTAGTATTTTTGAATTATCGCACTTGATAAAGATTGATAAAAATAATGTAGATAAAGCAAAAGAAAGATATGATCTTTGAAATCCTCCATGAAAAAATTGATCTTATTGAGATGCTTTAAATTGGGAATTATTATTAGAGTGAGTTAAGGTATGAGATTTTTATAAAGATATTGAAAGATTGTATTTTATAACTGATGATAAAGATTTTATTTCTAAAATTGATTGAAGTAAATTTAATCAATTTTTATATGATGAATGGTTAGATAAAAAACAATTTCCAATAAAATTTTTTAAAAAGCTTTCATGATTTTTTCAAGAAAAATTTCCTAATATAAAATTAGCAGAAGATTTAAGAAAAAATGTAATAATTTCAGATTTTGTTAATAGTCGGACATTTGCTAATACAAGAAGATGTTTGTATATATTCGAAACTATTAATGATTTTACAGATAGTGAATTAAATCAATTAATTAAAGCTTCTATTGAAAATAATCAAATATATTGGATTAAAGATGATCCAGGTATAACTAAAAGAATAAATAATTTAATTGAATGAAAAAGAGATAAAATTGATTCAGAAACATTACAAGCTTTTGATGAAATTTATAATGTGAATGAAGAAAACACCATTTAAGATATAGTATTTAATTTATATTAAAATTAACCCTATTGGTAAATAAATTTGCAATTTTTATCAAAAAAAGTAGAATAATACAAATATTCTACTTTTTAATTTACTTAATAAATGTCAAATTTAGAAAATATAGCCTTTATAGATGCTCAAAACTTACATCTTTGAACTCAAACATGTAACTGGATTGTAGATTTTGCTAAATTTAGGATTTATTTAAAAGATAAATTTAAAGTAAAAGAAGCATATTTCTTTTTATGATTTGTAAATGATGATAATCAAGAAATGTATAGAAAAATACAAAAAGCTGGTTTTATATTAGAATTTAGAGAACATAATACAAATATGCTTTGAAAGAAAAAATGAAATGTAGATGTTGATATTGTTTTTGAAATTATGCATAGACTTATAGAAGAAGATGATTTTGAAAAAATTGTTTTAGTAACTTGAGATTGAGATTATATAAAATTAGTAAATTATCTTATTAAAAATAATAGATTGAAAAAAATACTATTTCCAAATAATAAATTTTCTTCTTTATATAAAAGTAGTAATTTTAGAAAACTATGATTGAATTTGTGAGTTGAAGGAGTTAGAAAAAAAATTGAATTTATTAAAAGAAAAACAGACACAAAAAAAAGGAACTGCCCTTAGGTATTTCTCCTTTCGGTAAAGTATCCTTTGTCGTGAACATTTATAGTATATCATAAAATTTTATAAATGCAAATATTTACAAATTTTTTTATGATATTTCTAAACATATTTTAATTTTATAATTTATAATTTTATTACTTAATGGAGCTTGAATTTAGTACAGAAATTCTTGAAAGAAAATGTAAAACATGAACTTTTTTTAAAAAGAAAAATATTCACATGAATAGGCAACTAGTTAAAAGATTAAATGAATTAGATTTAGCTCCTAGTCTACTTGATATAAAGAGAAGAAGATCTTTATATAATTTGCACCCCTTAACTTGAGACAGAAAATATGAATTATCTATAGATATAGATGGTAGAAAAAATGTTTTTAGGATTATTTTTGAAACTATACCAAAAGATACTCTTTATGATGATTTTCGGAATGAAGAAAAACATAAACAAGTTACAAAAATAAGAATTTTAGAAGTTACTGATAAAACCCATTAAAAATTATAGAAATTAAAAATTAATAAATAAAAAAAAGTTATGGTATACAAAAGAAGTTTTTTTCCTGAGATATTAATTCATCCATGAGAAACTTTAAAAGATATTTTAGATGCAGAAAATATGACTCAGGAACAGTTATCATTAAGAACTGATATAAGTACAAAACATATTAGTCATATAATTAATGGAAAAGCAAATATAACTCCTGAAACTGCATTAATACTTGAAAAAGTATTTGGTATGTCAGCAGAGTTTTGGAATAATTTGCAAACTGCTTATGATGAAGATAAAGCAAGAATTAAAGAAAAAGAATTAATGGCAGAAAAATTGGAAGAAGAAAAGGAAATATTATTAGAAATGAAAGAGTGATATAAAGATTTAGCTAAATTAGGTTATGTAGAAGATATAAGTTTTTTATGAAATAAAAATAAAGAAAATATATTAAATAATTTATTTACTTTTTACAAAGTATCTTCATTAAAACATATTAAAGTATTATCAAATATTCCAAAAATGAATTTTAATTTTAAAAAATCAGAAAGTTTAAAATTAAATGAATATAATTTAGCTTGTTGGTTAAGAGCTTGAGAAGTAGATATTGAAAATTTAGATATTTGAGAGTATTCAAAAGTAAGGTTAAAGAATAATTTAGTTGAATTGAAGAAAATGACAAGATTAGAAGAAGTAGATATACAAAAAATAAAGTCATTGTTATCAGATGCTTGAATTTATTTTTCATTTATTCAATCTTTTGTAAAAGTTCCTGTATTTTGAATAACAAGAAGATATAAATGAAAACCTTTTGTGCAAGTGAGTAGTTATAAAAAGAAAGAAGATAGTTTTTGGTTTGCTTTATTTCATGAATTAGCACATGTTCAATTGCATTTACATAAAAAAGATGATATACTAATAAACATAGATGAAAAAGAGGAAGAAAATATAGAAAATAAAGAATGTGAAGCTAATAAATGGGCTTGTAATTATTTAATAAATCAAGATGACTTAATTGAATTATATAATAATATACCAATAAAGCATTGAGAATTATTAGATTTTGCTGAAAAACAATGAGTTTGAAGTAGTATTGTTGCTTGAAGATTAGCTCATCATTTTAAAAAATTATGATATGAAAATGCTTTTAGAGATGTATCTTCTTTTAGAAAACCCTTAAAAATAATTAATAACTAAAAACACTATGGTATCTAATACTACAGAAAAAGATTTTCAAAGACAAATTTTAGAACATT
>CAZJHB010000173.1:0-3141 GCA_964545685.1 uncultured Candidatus Peribacteria bacterium
ACCCCCTAACCCTCCCGCTATATCGGGACAGGCTCTCCTTAGTAAGGAGGGGGAAAAAGACAAAATTATTAAAAAAATTCTCAAATTTATTGATCAAAATAATATAAATAGAATATTGAAATTGAGTGGAATAGAGGGAGAATTGAAGGAGGAATTGGAAAATATATTATAATATATATAGAATTACATATAATACATTAATTTATTGTTTCATATAAAGTCTGTATTTCAAAATCACTTAAGGATCTATTATATATACGAATTTCATCAATTATTCAATTTAAATAAAAAGCATGTCAAGCTCATATTTTCCAATTATCTGGTGTATTTTTTAATATAAAAGTTCAATTATTTTCAGAATAAGTATCAATTCAATTTAAATTAAAATTATAATTTCAATTTAAAAAAGTTTCTACTAAAGTATAATTTTTATTATATTCTATTTTTTTATTTTCAGAATCAAATATTGCTGAAAAACCCTCATCACATACATTTGAACCATATCAACCATCAAAATTTAAATAAGATCAAGTATATGAAGGATTAATTAGTAATGAAACATGGGCATTATATGTATAAGTATAAGAACATAAGTCTGAAGTATCATCTTTTGTTAAAAATTTAGCATAATCAAAACTACCTACATCGAGTCAACTTAATCATGTCATATTAAACTTTATCAATATTGTTCAATTTCATCAATATTCCATAACTTCATTATCTAGTATTTCTAACCATTGTTTATCTATTCAATTAAAATACATTCATCAATCTACAAATTGTGGTCACATAGCTCATCAACAATCTACCAACGCTCAACTTTGATAACATTCACCATTATTTCAATATTGACTTAAATCTTTTAATACTATTTGACTTCAACTCATTGTTGTTGTTTGCATATCCCAATATCAAACTAAACATTCGTCTTCTATAGCAAAATTTTTATTTTTTAATAATTCTTCACTTCTATTATAAAAATGTGTAAAAAGAACTCATCATGTTCATTCTATAATTTCTTCATCTATAAATACTGTTTTATATATATCAGTAGTATTTAAAACATCTATAGCCTCTGTTATTGGTTGATTTGTATCTGAATCTAAAATTATTCATAAATCATCTCACTTAGTTCTTACTTGTCTTGTTGATAAATTAGTCTCTGCATTTATTTTATCTAATAAATTCAAATTTGCTATACTATTTCATTCCAAAAATCATAACAATTCATATTTTGTTAAATTTGTATTTGTTGAATATGTATAATATGTTTCATCTAATGGATCTTTTCATCAATTAAATACTCATAATACATCTAAAACCCTTTTTCATGCTTGTCATTGATAAATTAAAGTTGTTCAACTTGCTGTTATATTAATATAATCATCTGGTGCAGGTACTTTTCATGTTTCAGCTATTTTTACTCATATCATTTTATTTATATTAGATAAATCTGATATCCTTACACTATTTCTTGTATCTCTACTATATCATTGTAAAGAAATAAAAGCAATTGTTCATAAAATTGCCAATATTGTAATTACTACTATTAATTCTACAAGAGTAAATCAAAGCTTATTTTGAATTTTCATAATAAAATAAAAAAATAATATAAAATTTTAACATATTTTATATTATTTATTTTTACATTATTGTCAAACAATATTTTGGCTTTTAAAAAGTATCTATTGACTTTTTTAAAATACATTTTACAAATCATACCTCAACTTATCCATTGGTATAGTTTTTCAAGCTATTATAATTTTTGGATCTACAGAATCTTCATCATTTCATTCAAAGAAAAAATCATTATTTTTATCTTCATTTTCAAAAACTTTATCTAATTGTTTTTCTACTTGTTGAGCTATTCACATTTTTTCAAGTACATCATATACTCTCAAAACTGCTTCTTTATTTTCAAAGTCTGTCATTCTTACTATTTGTTCTATTCTTTCTCACTTGCACTCAAAAGTATAATCTCAAATATATTTTAAGCTATATTTTTTAGGATCAATTTTATCTTTTAAATCATAAATTTTTAATCTAGTTTCTTTTATTTCTTTTTTATCTTCTTTAGTTTCTTTTGAATAATTATCAATAAGATAATCAATTAATTGCTCAATCCCCTCTCAAGTAGCAGAAGATATCATAAATACTTCTTTTTTAGGATATTTTTTCTTAAATTCAGACATTATAAAATCTTTCATTTCTTTATCTAATAAATCTGCTTTAGATAAACATATTATTTCTTTTTTATCTTTCAAATCAGAAGAAAAAGCTTCAAGTTCTTTTCTAATATCTTCATAATCTTCAAAAACTTTATCTAATCTATACAAATCAAGTAAATGT
This sequence comes from uncultured Candidatus Peribacteria bacterium, assembly GCA_964545685.1. GTDB lineage: Bacteria > Patescibacteriota > Gracilibacteria > BD1-5 > UBA6164 > CAZJHB01. Next base: position 2,350 of record CAZJHB010000173.1, read on the forward strand.
AAAAGTACTCAGGTTCTTTCTATATGTTTTAAAAACTCTATTCAAAGTCATTTCCCTTCACTTGCTCATGGTATAAGTCATGGAACATCTTCTAAAACCAAACTTTTTCATTTATGCTCTAAAACTCACAAATTAGGAGTCAAAGTTGTAAAAGGATAATCTCAAATCTTTGGTTTTACATTAGTAATATTTCAAATAAATGTTGATTTTCAAGCAGAAGGAATTCATATAATTCAAATATCTGCTACTAATTTTAACTCTAAATTTAAATCTCTTTCTTCAGATACATCTCAAAGTTCTGCAAATGCTGGAGCTTGTCTTACACTAGAACAAAAATGAGCATTTCAAAAACCTCATTTTCATCATTTAGCAACTAGTAATTTCACATTTTCCTCATCTAAATCAGCAAGAATTTCTCAAGTATTCAAATCTTTTACTATTGTTCATACTGGTACTTTCAAAATTAGATCAGGTGCTGTTGCTCAATGCATCAATTGTTTACCTCATCATTCTCATTTTTGTGCTTTTAATACTTTTTTATGCCTATAATCAGACAAAGTATTTAAATTAATATCTGTTTGTAAATACACACTTCCCCCATTTCATGCATCTCATCACCGAGGTCAACCTTTAGGAATATATTTCTCTCTTCTCCAAGAGATAAGTCAATCTCATCCTTTTCCTGATATAACCTTTATTTGAACTTCATCTATAAACATAATGTTTAATTAATAAATAATAATGAATAATGAATAATTTTTGTAATAAATTATTTTTATTATATGTTTTTTT
>CAZJHB010000174.1:0-3109 GCA_964545685.1 uncultured Candidatus Peribacteria bacterium
CTATCAGATAAATTATTATAATATCTTGCTCATACATAAATATCTCAATTTAAATCCAAAAATATTCAAGTAACTGAATCTGCACCTTCCCCACCAAGAGATTTAATCCAAACTTGATTTCAACTACTATCTAATTTTGCTACAAATCAATCTATAGAAGTAACTGATTCTCAAAGCAATGTATTTCCATCAAAATCAACTACATTTTTAGAATTAGAAACACTATTAACATAATATCATCACACATAAATATTTCAATTTGAATCTGTAGAGATTGAACTAATTTCTTCCATATAAGTTCATCAAAGAGTTTTTATAAATGGGGCTAACGATACACAAGCTATTCAATTCCAAGCATATCAATCATCACAATTACCATCTCAATCCCCTCCATCACTACTTGCAAATGTACTATATTCAGCAGTTTTCAATACTACTACATCTACAAAATCTACCATTTCTCAAGTACTTGTTCTAGATAATATATCTGCATAAGATGTGTCATTTGCTAATGATGATCAACTATAAGCTGTTTGAATTGCTTCTACTAATTCTGATTTTTCTTCATCTGTTGATTCACTTGTTAATGTTCATTCATATATTGATAATGCTATATCCAATCATCATGTTGAAACTCATGGAAGATTATCTCAACCTGTTATCACTTGAGATTCTATTAAAGTTTCATCATCAAAAAAATCAAGATTTCACCATATATTTCAATTAATTATACTTGGTGTTGGTACATAAAAACTTGGAGTCTTTACATATAGTCAATTATAATTACCTTCTATCTTTGGAAAGTCTAGGGATGCTGCATTAGATTCATTAACCCATCCCAACCTTCCCTACTATAAGGAAGTATAAATTGAATAAATTAGTTTAAATTTAATTTTTATTTATAATATTATGAGAAAAATCAAGTGAAATAGAGAATAAAACTTCCCTGATACATAAAAGTATGTAATTAAGTCAATTCCTATTTCACTCTTATGTTTTTAAAATGTATAATAGGTAAAGCAATAAAATATTTTATTAGCTTGTATAACTAAGTAGGCAATTTTTAAAAAACATAATTGATTTTCCACATTTTAATTTTTACCCATAAATTATATGAGCAACAACATTTTAAGTAAAATTGATTCAAAATCAATTCTTTCTATTGGTTTAGATGTTAGTAAGTTAAAAATTGATGTTTGTATTATTACAAATGATAATGATTTTTATCTTAAAATACAAAATAATAAGAAATGAATTTCTAATTTTATAAATTCTTATAAAAAGAATAATTTATCTTTAGAAATACCATTAATTATAGAATCCACTTGAGATTATAATACATTAGCTTGTATATTATTTTCTGAAAATAACTTTAATATTAATGAAATTAATCCAATTATTACTAAAAATTATGTAAAAAATACCATTAGATGAACAAAAACTGATAAAACTGATGCAAAAGCATTAGCTAATATTTGAATTATGAATAAAAAAGAATTATTTACCTATTCAAAAACTAAAAAATTTGTTTCAGTAAATAAAAAAATATCATTAATAGCTACTTTAGAAAAACAAATTCAATCATTAAAAATGACAATTAAAAGTTTTAAAGATGTTAATAATAACCTTGAAATAGATATTTCTCCAAATATTGATAATATACATATTACAATTAAAGAACTTGAAGAAAATATAAAAATTCTTAGATTAGAAATTGAAGAGGAATCTATTTGAGAAAAATGAGATAAAAAAGTTGAAATTATTGCATCTATTACATGAATCTCAAAATATATAGCTAAAGTTACATATTCATATTTTGCACATAAAAATTTTACTTCTAAAGAAGCTATGTATGCTTTTGTTTGATATGATCCAAAATTGAGAGATAGTTGAATTATGCAATGAAAAGCTAAAATAACAAAAAGGTGAAACCCTTATGTTAGAAAAAAACTATTTCAAGCTGCTTTTTGATGAATTAGGCATTGTAAATTGTTTAAAGATATATATGATAAACATAGAGAAAAATGAAAACATCATTTTGTTTGTATTATTGCTGTAGTAAAAAAAATGGTACATATAATATTTTCTTTACTAAAAAATAATACACTATTTAAAGCAAATTTTGGACATTTTTAACCTTTTTGATACTTTTTCTCTTGACTTTTCTCATAATAGGACTTAAGTCTAAGGGAAGGAGTAAGAACAGATACTAAATCACTTTCATACAATCCTAAAACTTCAAACTCTGTTTGAGTATTTGTTGTTGAATAAATATATTCTGCTCCTGTTATTGGATCTGTTGGTTTTTCATTTAAATTTCTTGATAAATTTGTTGATACTTGGTCTCATACATATCATTGATACCGTGCTAATTCTCATGAATAGGATACTGTAAAATATTCATCTGGTTCTGGGTATTTTCAAGTATTTAGAGAAAATAATTCTAAACTTTTTTTGATATTTTGTATATCTGAAAGCCTTTTAGAATCTCTTGCTTGTGCACTATATCATTGAAGACTTATAAAAGCTATTGTTCATAAAATTGCAAGAATTGTAATTACTACAATTAGTTCTATTAATGTAAAAGCTGTTTTTTGAGTTTGTTTCATATGAAATCTTTAAAAATAAATATTTATATTTTTATTATATATAAAATCATTTCAAATTCAATATTTTTTTATTACAAAAATAACTTTACAACAAATATAATCATTGTATAATTATTTTTTATACAATGATTATATTTGATTTCTTAAAATTATATTTGTTTATTTTTACGATTAGCTAAAATTTTTTTTATATGTGTTTTTATATCATAAATTTTATGTTTAAACATTTTTTTGTTACCAAAATTTTTAAACATATGTATAATTGATTTTCTTATTTTTATAACATGTTTTAATTTTTCAGTTGGAATAATTAAAACAAATCATACTATTAATAAAAAAATTCAAGCAAAGAAAAAACCTGGAAAAAGAGGTAAAATAATAGGAATCAATGAAGTAAAAAATAATATTACAGCAAAAAATAATCTAATCAACCAAGGTATATTAAATTTATGTCTCATGTAATAAAAAATTTTGTATTCCATATAAAATAAATATAATTT
>CAZJHB010000175.1:0-3105 GCA_964545685.1 uncultured Candidatus Peribacteria bacterium
AGAATCAGTTCATAGAGGTCTTGCTGAGTATAAAAAGGTTGAGTGATTTTTTAGGTAAATATTTTTCCTTAAAAACTAAATTGAAAAATTTAGTTTTTTTGTTATTAATAATAATTATACATATTATTAATAATGATGTCAAATATTCCTTATTTTAAGCTAAAAAAATAATTGACAAAAAATGAAAAAATATTACAATAATTTTATTACTTTTAATAAAATTTTCATGAAAAAAATACATAATAACTTTTGATTTACTTTGGTAGAATTAATAGTAGTAATTACTATTTTAGCTATTTTGTGAACAATAGCCTTTATATCTCTTCAATGATATAGTGCACAAGCAAGAGATAGTAGAAGAGTATCTGATATACAAAATATAAAGAAATCTTTAGAATTATTTAGTTTGAATAGTTGAAAATATCCAGAGCCAGATGATTATTTTACAATAAAATATTGAGGGCAAGATTTACGGTATCAATGAACAGTTTGAGAACAAGTTTCAACAAATCTATCAAGAAACTTAAATGAAAAACCAATAGATCCATTAACTGAAAGTGAATATGTTTATTCAAGAACTTACGTATGAACTGAATATGAGGTATTAAGCATTTATGAAAGTGATTTGATAGTAACCTCACCCCAACCCTTTTCTACAGGAGAAGGGGCTAGACCATTAGTTGTTTTTAGTAGTTACGCAGCAAATTCTAACTACTCGAAAATAAATGGTAATTATAATGGAGTTTATGTGAAAGCAGGTACTTATTATTTACCAACACCAAGTATTATAAATGCTCTTAATGTTGATTTAGATTTAGAAGCTACAACTAATTGACTTGAATCACAAATAATAACATGATGAGATAATAATATTGCAAATGCTTGAAATGAAGCTAGTACATGATGATTAACTTGAATGTCAATAGAGATATTTACATGAATATTGGATACAAAATTAGGAGAAGATGATTATAATAATAAAGAAATATTAGCACAAGCTTTAATAGAAGCATATAGTTGAACAGCGCTAGCTAGTGCTTGAATATATAAAGAAATAGTAGAAACATCAAGTTGAGATTTGGTAAATTTAGTAGATACTTTTGTATTGAATAATGATAATTTTACAAATACAAGTATTGTAGAAATTGATAATACAAGTTGTAAAACAATATTGGATACTTGATGAGATATATGAGATTGAATTTATTCAATAGATCCAGAAAATAACTGAACATGATTTAATGTTTATTGTGACATGACAACTGATTGAGGGGGATGGACACTTGTTTTAACAAAAGCTAATAATACAAATTCAACTAGTTGATTAACAGAAATTAGTAATTGGTGAACTGATTTAACTGATTCTACAGCTAATTTAGATAATGCTTTAAATATTACTTGGTCATTGTTATGAAATTCTGTTAAATATGAGATGAGTGATTATAATAATGTATTTGAATTTTGACCATTAACTAGCGAAGTAGTTGATTATTGATTGACTGCAATAACTACATCAAGAGATGTTATGACTCATACTCCAGACTGTATTAGTAATTGATGAAATTCATATAGTAATTGTTGATGATTTAGTTCATTACATTATGGACGGGTATGAGATCCTTGGTCAACACGGTGTCGGTTATATCATGATAATCCACGGATTTGAAGTTGATGATGTGCTACTTGATCACAGAATTTAAAATCTAGAATTTGGGTACGTTAATATATAAAAATTAAAAATTGTTTGAATTTAAAATAAATTTCATAATTTATTAAAACTAAATTGAAAAATTTAGTTTTTTTATTATTATATAAATAATATTTTATTAGTTTATTAATATTTTATGAAAGTAGTTGTTTTAGCATGAGGAAATGGGACTAGATTGTGGCCAGTTTCTAGGCAAACTTTTCCAAAACAATTTAATAAATTAGATACTTTGTATTGAGAAAGTTTGTATCAAAAATCTTTAAAAAGAGCTTTATTTTTAACAAGAAAAGAAGATGTTTATGTAGTAGTTAGTAAGGATAATTATTTTCATGCAGAAGTTCAAGCAGAAGAATTATGAATAAATTTATCAAAAGATAATTTTATAATTCAACCAGCAATGAAAGAAACTCTTCCTATTGTAGCATTATCTATTAAAAAAATATGAGATGATAATATTTTATTCTTGCCATCAGATCATATAATAGATTGACTTGATAAATTTAAAGAAAAAGTTCAATTAGGTTTAGAAAAATCTCAAAATTCAATAGTAATTTTTTGAATTAATCCTAATAAACCTGAAACTTGATATTGATATATTGAAAGAGAAAATAATTATACTATTTCAAAAGTTTCAAAATTTCATGAAAAGCCTTCAGAAGAAAAAGCTGTAGACTATATAAAAAAATGATATTTATGGAATTCAGGAATCAATCTAATAAATGGATGATTTTTTATAAAATTATTAGAACAAAAATTACCGGATCTAAAAAAATTATTTTTTGATTCTGTTTTGTCAGATGAAGAAATTTATGAACAAGTTGAACCTATTTCTATTGAAAATGCATTAATTGAAAAAATAAAAGAAGTGTATTGTGTTGAATTTGATAATTATTGGACAGATTTATGAAGTTTTGATGCTATTGCTGAATATAATCAAATAAAAAATATAAAAAATAAGAATTTGATAGAAGAGTGAAAATGTGAAAATAATTTTGTTTTAACAGAAGATAAGAGAAAAGAAGTGTGTTTGATAGATTTAAAAAATTTAGTTATAGTAGATACAGAAGATGTTTTATTGATTTCAAAAAAATGAAGTACTCAAAAAATTAAACAAGTATCTAAAAAATCAAAAAAAAGTTCTACAACTCTTGAATATAGACCTTGGTGAAGTTATAAGTTAATAAGTCAATGAAATGGTTTTAAAACAAAGATTTTAACTATTTTACCATGAAAAAAACTTACAAGTCAAATGCATCATCATAGGAGTGAACATTGGGTTGTAGCTGAGTGAACTGCTAAAGTAATAGTATGAAATGAAGAAAGAATTTTATCAAAATGACAAAGTACTTATATTCCTATTTGAAATAAGCATAAACTTGAAAATCCTTGACTTATTC
>CAZJHB010000176.1:0-1362 GCA_964545685.1 uncultured Candidatus Peribacteria bacterium
ATTTAATTCTGGATTTAATCTAAATAATTTATCAATATTATTGTATAAAGATTTTAAATTAGGATCTTTTAATCTTTCTCAATATGGTGGATTAGAAACCAAAGTTCATTCAAGATTACTCCTTCCCTTAGACTTAAGGGAAGGTTGGAATGGGTTAATTAATTCTTCAAATTCTTTAACTTCAAAATCAATTTCTCAGTCTAATCAAGCTTTTTTTGCATTGTTTTTTGCTATTTCAATCATATCAGAATCATTATCACTTGCAAAAATTTTATACTTATTATCAAATTTTTTAGTTCTCGCTAATGCTCTTTCATTTTCTGCTGTTTCCCAATCTACAAGTTTTAATTTTTCGTATGCAAATCATCTTTTAAGTCATGGTGCAATATTTTTTGCTATCATTAATGCTTCAATTGGAATTGTTCAACTACCACAAAATGGATCATAAAAATTGTCTTTGAATCTCCAATTTGATAATAAAACTAAAGCTGCTGCAAGAGATTCTTTAATTGGTGCTTCTCAAGCTTCTTGTCTATATCATCTCATATGAAGAGCTTTTCATGATGTATTTAATAAAATTCTTAATTTATTGTCTATAATTAATACTAATATTTCTAATTTTTCAAGTTCTTCATCCTCGTTAAGTCTTCAATCTTCTCAAACAAGATTATTTACAATAGCTTTTTTAGCTAATCATTGAATTGATCTAGTTGCAAATAATTCACTTCTTAAAGAAGTAGATTTAATAATCAATGGAAAATCTCTTTTGAAAAATCTTTTCCAATGAATGTTTTTTATAATATCAAACATAGTGTCAAAATCTGTAACATTTTCTTCTTCTGCCAAAAGCATATATACTTTATTCCCCACTCTTGACCATAGATTAGCTCTTACCATTACAGACATCTCCCCAGAAAAAGTAACTAATCTATCAGTTATCTCTTCTATTTTTCATCAAATTCTTGATATTTCTTTTTTTGCAATACTTTCTACTCCAGCTATTGTTGATAATACAAATTTCATTTTAATCTTATGTTTTATAAAAAATAATATAATTAATTTGAATAATTATATTATTTTAGTTAATTTAAGCAAAAGATTTTAAAAATCTAATCTCCAAGTGTCTTTAGCTTTTTCTGCATAGAAACTTTGTAATTTATCTATAGTTGAAGGATTCCATCAAGTTTCAGAATAGTAATCCATCATACTTTCTGTTACAAAATATTTACTTTTTGAATAAATTATTAATTTATCATTAAATATTTTATTTTCAACTTGTTTATTATAAGCTAGTTCTAATAATAAATAATTTCATAATCTAGAAATAAAAGAATCTTTTATATTATCTGGAAAATCATTATC
>CAZJHB010000176.1:1462-3039 GCA_964545685.1 uncultured Candidatus Peribacteria bacterium
GAAACATATAATTTATTTTTTAAAAAATTAAAAACTTCTTTTGAATTAGTAATTTCTCATAAAGATATTTTTTGAGAAATTTTATTATATTCAATTTCCATTTTTTTTGCATCTTTATTTCAGATTACATTATATCTAAATGATACTACTGATGTTAATTTTAAAAGTTTAATAAATTCTTTATCAGAAAAATTATTATATCAAGCAATTAAAAGAGATTTAGCTAACTTAATTTGAAATAATTTTAATTCTCAAATATATTTTTCTATAATTTTATAATCCGGATATTTTTTCCATTCATCATCTTGAGGATTTCATAACGCAATATAAACAATTGCATTTTTTTTCAATTCTTTTAATAATTCAAGAACATCATTTTTTTCTAATATTTGCCTTTTTATAAACTTGTATAGTTGTTTTTGAGATATTAAATTAAATTTTGAATTTATATAATATCTTAAAAAAGTTGGAAATTCTTTTAGTCAAACTATTGAAATAATTTCTGCCCAATTATTTTTTATTATATTTAAGTCAGTAGGTGAATCAGCAACTTTAGAAAATAAAAAATTTTTTAATAAATCTGTAGTTGTTAATTCTACTCATCTAGAATTTAATGTTTCAAATACAGTATAAGCACTTAAATCATCTTCTACAGTAATTTGTATAAACAACATATTTTTAGCGATATTTTTTTCTAAAAATTCTGATATTTTTGCTCAATTTGCATCATTAAAATAATCTTGTATTTTTTTAGCAAAATATTCATATGAATCCCAAATTAATTTTTGAGAATCAGTTAATTTTCAAATTGGCTTATTAAAATTAACTAAATTAGATTGATAAAAATTATTATTGTTATCATTTAAAAATAATTTTGAAGAATACATTAAAGAAGTTGCATCTTTATCTCATATAAAATTTCTTTTTATTATATTAGCTCTTTCTTTATTTTGTAATTTATCGATTCATTTATTTGCTAATTGTTCTAAAAATTCAATTATTGCTATAATAAAAATACTTAATGTTGTTATTCTCTGTTGTCAATCAATTAAAAAAAATGTATCTTCTATTTTTCTCTGTAAAACAATAGCTCACATATAATGTGTAATTTTATTCTCATAAACTTCTATCATATCTAGCCATAAATCTTCCCATTCTCACTCTCACCAAGAATAATCTCTTTGAAAAATAGGAACTTGATATTTTTTCCCATTTCATATAATTTCTGATAAATTAACTGTTTTAGTGTCAAGTAAATTATTAGACATAATTTTTATTATTAAATTTTATTTTTTATATTATATTTATTTTTAAATTTTATTCAATAATTATTCATTAAGTAAAAATTTAGTTATATTGTCCATTATGTAATTTTTTTATTTTTGAAATAATTTCTTTTGCTTCAATTCCCTTTTCCGCATAAACTCAAAATCATTCATTATTTTCATAATAAACAATTTCATCATCACTTAAATCTATATTGTTTCTACTGCAACAAAATTTTTAGTAGCAAATTTATCTCTCCATTTTTTAGGTAGAGTTATTTGCCCTGAATTAAAAGATTTCAAAGTATAATT
>CAZJHB010000177.1:0-3023 GCA_964545685.1 uncultured Candidatus Peribacteria bacterium
GAAATTCTAGATATTGAACTATTGCTATGGCTTCAAGTTTAGATTGTCCTTGAACACTAACAAAAACAGTAAAAGATGCAGCTTTATTATATGAAATAATGAATTGAGAAGACAAAAAAGAAAATACATCTCTTCCATGAAAAGATATTATAAATTCAGAAATTTGGAATAAAGAAGATTTAAAATGAATAAAAATTTGAGTACCAAAAGAATATTTTGAAGAATGATTAGACTTTTGAGTAAAACAAAAAATAGAAGAAGCAATTGAAAAATTAAAAGAATTATGAGCTGAAATAAAAAACATAACTCTTCCTATGACAAAATATGCTATTGCTACCTATTACATAATAATGCCTGCTGAAGTATCTACAAATTTATCAAGATATGACTGATTAAGATTTGGACATAAATCAGATAAAAATGCTCAAAAAATGGATGATTTATACATTAATAATAGAAATGAATGATTTTGAGATGAAGTACAAAGAAGAATTGTTTTATGAAGTTATGTATTATCAGCTTGATATTATGATGCATATTTTAAAAAAGCTACTCAAATAAGAACATTAATTATAAAAGATTTTGAAGAAGCTTTTAATGGAGTTGATGCAATTGTCTCTCCTGTAAGCCCTGAAGTAGCTTGGAAAATGTGAGAAAAATGTAATGATCCTATCAAAATGTATTTAGCAGATGCTTATACTATTCCTGCATCTTTAGCTTGATTACCTTGAATTTCTGTTCCTTGTTGATTTACTAAATCTGCTGATGAAGAAAAAGAAGAATTACCTGTTTGAATACAAATTTTAACTCCAAAATTACAAGAAGAAAAATTATTTGAAATAGCACATGTATATGAACAAGCAACACAATTTTGAAAAAGTTTTCCTAAATGATTTGAAGACTAAAATATAAAAATAATTATAAAAAAACATGAAAATAGCATTTTTTTGAACCTGAGAATTTTCCAAAAATATTTTAGAATGAATATTAAAAAAAGATAATATAGAAGTTTCTCTAATTGTATCTCAACCAGATAAAGCAGTTTGAAGAAAAAAAGAAATACAAAAAACTCATGTAAAAATATTAGCAGAAAAAAATAATATAAAAATTTTTCAACCTAACAAATTAAAAGATATAATAATAAATGATAAAAATGATAAAATTGAGTTCTACAAATATTTAAAATCTCTAAATTTAGACTTCATTATTGTTGTAGCTTACTGAAAAATTATACCAAAAGTAATTTTAGATATTCCTAAATACTTTTGTATTAATATACATTGAAGTATTTTACCAAAATATAGATGAGCAAGCCCTATTCAAGAAGCTATAAAAAATTGAGATACTGAGACATGATTGACTATAATGAGTATGTCAGAAGGAATGGATGAATGAGATATACTTAAAATAAAGAAAACTCAAATAGACATATTAGACAAAACACCTGATATATTTAAAAAATTCGAACAATTTTGAACAAATTTACTCATAAATACATTAGAATGAATAATTAATTGAAAAATAAAATGAGTACCACAAGATAATTCTAAAGCAACTTATTGTTCAAAAATAAAAAAAGAAGATTGAAAAGTTGATTTTACAAAAGAAAATACAATAAACATTTATAATAAATTTAGAGCTTATTATCCATGGCCTTGAATATATACAAATTATAAATGATTAAAATTTAATATTGAGGATTGTTTTTTTAGTACAATTTGAGAATTTGAAAAGAATTTAACAGAAAAATTAATCCCTTGAAATGTGCTTAAAATAGATAAAAGAAATATATGAATAATATGAAAAGATAAAAAAATACTCATTTTAAAACAAGTAAAACTTGAATGAAAAAAAAGTATGGATATAATATCATTCATAAACTGAAATAAAAACTTTTTAAATTATAAATTTTAAATTATGTTAAATATAGCAATAAACACTTTTAAAGAAATTGTAAGAAATAAATTTTTATATTTAATTTTATTTTTTGCTTTTATATTTTTTATTTTTTCTATTTCTCTTTGAAAATTAACAATATGAGATGATAGTAAAATAATCGTTGATTTTTGACTTGCAATGATAGAAATATTTTGACTTGTTTGAGTATTATTTGTATGATCACAACTTCTTTTTAAAGAAATAGAAGGAAAAACTATATTTTTAATTTTAAGTAAACCTATAAAAAGATTTGAATTTATTTTATGAAAATTATTTGGTTTTTCTGCTACAATATTTTTAATAATTTTTTTTCAATCAATTTTGTTGTTAATTGTGTTATTTTTAAAAGATATAGAAATAAGTTCACTTATAATATATTCTTTATTTTTTACTTTTTTAAAACTAGAAATTAGTCTTTGACTTGTATTTTTCTTTTCTACTTTTATGTCAAATATATTAACAATAATGGTTACATTGATGATTTATTTTTTAAGTCATAGTTATTCTATTATATTAGATATTGCACATAGATGACAAAATCAAATAATTATAATGTTTACAAAATTACTTCAATTATTGTTTCCTCCATTTGAAGCAATAAATACAAAAGATTTAATTTGAAATTTTGAGATTTTTTACTTTAAAGATTTTTTATTAAACACTAGTTATTCATTAATATATTTTATAATAATTATTTTCTTAAGTATTTTAATATTCAAAAGAAAAAAATTTGAAAATTAAAAAATAATATTATTATTATGAAATAAAAATATTATATAAAAAATTTATATATGAAAAAATCTAAATTTTTTGAAAAATATAAAAATTTAAATAAAAAAGATCTTGAATCTATAATTTTAAATGTTCTAAATATTTCAAAATCTAGATTTTTTTTAATGGATGAATTAAGTGATAAATATTTACCAGAAATAAATATAAAAATTAATAAAATAAAAAAATGAGAACCTATTGAATATATAATAAATAAAGCTGAATTTTATTCATTGGAATTTTATGTTGATAATAATACCTTGATACCAAGAAATGAAACAGAACTTTTAGTTGATGAAACTATTAATTCAATA
>CAZJHB010000178.1:0-2973 GCA_964545685.1 uncultured Candidatus Peribacteria bacterium
AAAATTCGTGATTAGATAGATATATAATACCAGATTTTTTATGTAGAGAATTTAAATTAATAATAGAATTAGACTGAAGCATTCATAATTTAAAGAAAATTTATGAACTAGATAAATATAAAGAAAATTTATTATTAAATTTATGATATACAATAATAAGATTTAAAAATGAAGAAATATATAATAATTTAGAAAAATCATTAAATAAAATTGCAGCCTCTACTATAAGAACATATTAAAACTAAGATTGCTAAAATATTGATTTTAATATACTATTATAGGAAAAATCAAGTGAGATAGAGAATAATCGCCTCTAATGCAATAAAGCATGTAAGAAAGTCAATTCCTATCTCACTCTTATGTTTTAAAAATGTATAAATAGGTAAGGCAATACAAAATAAAAGTATTAGCTTGTATAACCAAGTAGGCAATTTTAAAAAACATAATTGATTTTCCAATATTTTAATCCCATAATCCAAATATTATGAGTGTAAACAGTTTAAATAAAGTAGAAATAAAGTCAATACTTTCTGTATGATTAGATGTTTGTAAGGCTAAAATAGATGTTTGTATTAATACAATAAACAAAGATATATACTTTCAAGTGAAAAACAATAAGAAATCTTTACTATTTTTTTTATCTATTTTAAAACAAAAAAATGTAAGTAGAAACATTCCATTTATAATAGAATCAACTTGAGATTATAATACTCTAGCATGTTTATTATTTTCAAATGAATGATTTAATATAAATGAAATAAACCCAATAATAACAAAAAACTATGTAAGACATACTATTAGATGAACAAAAACAGATAAAACAGATGCTAAAATATTAGCTACAATATGAATAAATGAAAGAAATTTATTTACATTTAATAAAACAAAAGCATTTATAGAAAACAATAAAAAAATATCCCTAATATCATCTTTAGAAAAGCAAATACAGTCTTTAAAAAGAATTATTAAATCTTTTAATGAAGTAAGGATAGAACTTGAATTAGATACTTCTAATAGTATTCTAGATATAGAAATAAGTATTAAGGAATTAGAATCTAATATAAAAAATCTTCAATATGAGATTGAAATAGATTCTATTTGAAAAGAAGCAGATCATAAAGTAAAACTTATATCCTCAATTACAGGAATATCAAAATATATGTGAAAAGTTTTTTATTCAACTTTTGCTTATATAGATTTTAGTAGTAAAAAATCAATGTTTGTTTTCATATGATGTGACCCAAAACTAAGAAATAGTGGTAATATGATATGAAAAGCCAGTATTAGCAAAAGATGTAATCCATATGTTAGAAAAAAACTATTTCAAGCAGCTTTTATGGCTACAATGCATTCAGAATATTTTAAAAAGATTTATGATAAAGCTAAAAATAAATGAAAACATCATTTTACTTGTGTTTTATGTGTAATGAAAAAAATGATTCATATAATATATTCTTTACTTAAAAATAATAAGAAATTTGATCCAAATTTTGCAATTATTTAATAAAAGATTATTTTTTATACAAATTATTACTTTTTTGAAACTTTTTATCCTTTTTTTTCTTTTTTATTTGACTTTTCTTATAATAGGACTTTCTCCTGTTAAGGAGAGAGAATTCAAGTGAGAGGTAAAAAAGAACGTACTTAAAAATATTTAATCCACCAAAATTTAGATTAAACAAAAAAAAGGTACCACAACTTACGACTTTTTACAAATAAATTTGCTTTTTTATATTTTTTGAATATGATATGCGAAATTTGAAATTTTTTTCTTATTTTTTATATATATTTTAATAAAATAATTATGACTAATTCTACATTAATAAAAAAGATTCAAGAACCTTTTATGCAAAAAGAAAGAGAAGATATAAAAACTGGTATGGAAGTAGAAATTAATCAAGTAATAAAAGAAGGTAACAAAGAAAGAATACAAAAATTTAAAGGTTTAGTTATTAAAACTGCTTGAAAAACTCCTTTAGAAAAAACTATTACTGTTAGAAGAAAAATTTGAGCATTTGGTGTTGAAAAAGTATTTCCTATACATGCTTCAAATATTCAAAAAATTAATATTCTTAGACAATTTAAAGTTAAAAGAAAATCTATTAAATTTATTAGAGAACTAACTTGAAAAGCAGCAAGATTAAGAGAAGTAAAAAAATAATAAAAAATCTATTTAAAAAAGTGAACACAATGTTCACTTTTTTAAATAGATTTTTTTGGGTACCGGTAACCAAAAAAATCTATTCATTAA
Source organism: uncultured Candidatus Peribacteria bacterium (assembly GCA_964545685.1). Lineage (GTDB taxonomy): Bacteria > Patescibacteriota > Gracilibacteria > BD1-5 > UBA6164 > CAZJHB01. The sequence goes on from CAZJHB010000178.1 coordinate 2,252, forward strand.
GCCAAATTATTGGGTACCGGTACCGAATCCCAATACCCAATTTGATAAATTAACTTTTAAAATTTAATTTTTTCAATATAATTTTCTTTATTTAAATATTAAGTAAAACAATTTATGGAATTTAAAAATTTATCTTTAGAAGAAATAATATCTCTAATAAAAGAATGAAAAACAACAAACAAAGAAGTATTTGATTATTTTCAAAAAAGAATAGTAAAATATGATAATAAACTTAATTGTTTTTTATCTGTTAATAAAAATTGATTAAATGATAATAAGGATTCCAAACTTGCTTGAATTCCAATTTCAATAAAAGATCTTTTTTGTGAAAAATGAATAAAAACCACAGCATGATCAAAAATGCTTGAAAATTTTGTATCTCCTTATACATCTACAGTAATACAAAATTTATTTGATAATTGAGCTAGTTCATTATGAAAAGTTAATCTAGATCAATACGCAATGGGAAGTTCTTGAGAATCAAGTTATTTTCCAAGCACTATAAATCCTTGGTGAACAAATAGAATACCTGGTTGATCAAGTTCTGGTTCAGCGGCTTCAGTTGCTGCTTGACTTGCTCCTGCTTCTATTTGAACTGATACAGGTTGAAGCATTAGACAACCAGCAAGTTTATGCTGAATTGTTTGATTTAAACCAAGTTATTGAAGAAATTCTAGATATTGAACTATTGCTATGGCTTCAAGTTTAGATTGTCCTTGAAC
>CAZJHB010000179.1:0-2967 GCA_964545685.1 uncultured Candidatus Peribacteria bacterium
ATTTTAAAAAAATTACTTATTATAATAAAAAAGATGAAATTTGAATACTTATTTCGTCAATCAATTTATTAAATAATAAGCTTAATATGCAGCAAGAAATAAGAAATAAACTTCTTGCTGATATATCACATGAATTAAAAACTCCAATTACTTCTATACAATGTTATTTGGAGTGAATTAATGATTGAGTAATAAAACTTAATCAAAAAAATTTGAATTCAATTACTAATGAAATGACTAGATTAATAAAATTAGTAAATAAAATAATGGATTATGAAAAAACTGATAAGGAACAAATTACTTTAGAAATTAAAGAAGAAAATATTAGTGATTTAGTTAAACTTTTAGTTGAGACGCATAAAAAAAGATTAAAAGAGAATAAACAACGTATAAAAGTAACTTGAGATGAGAGTTTATTACTAAAAATAGATAAAAATTTATTTATACAATTGGTTCATAATTTAATTTGAAATTTTTTAAAATATGCCTGAAAACAAAGTTTATTAAAAATAATTATAACTAAAAAATATATAGATTTTAATGATAATTGAAAATGAATAAAATCATCTGAAATTCCTTTTTTAACAGAAAAGTTTTATCAATGAAACTTGGATAAGACTTGAGATATTGATAGTAGATGAATTTGAATTTGACTTAGTTTAATAAGTAAAATTATTGATTCACATAATTGGAAATATGAAATAAAATCTGATACTTGAAAATGATTTAGTTTTAAAATCTTTTTTTAAAAGAAAAAAATCTTCTCAAAATCTTCACAAAATCTTCACATTCTAAACTTGATTTTTATTAAAAAACCTTTAAAATACAAAGTGTAGATTAGAGAATTTGCAAAAAAGAAGGTTAAAGCCAAACTAATTTTTAATAATTAAATTCTCTAATTTTATTTGTGTATGAAAAAAATAACTATAATAATCTGTATTTATTTTATAGTATTATCATTTAATACTTGTTTTTCTTATGATTTAAACACATGAGCTTTAGATGATAATAAAAGCATCAAAGAATTACAAGAAAATATAAATACATTAAATCAATCAAAAAATCAATTAAATGTAGAGTTTTTTATGTTAAATCAAAATCAAAAATTAAAAGCTTTTTTTAAAGAAGTTTTAGATAATGAAGATTTAGAAAATATAGAAAATATTATTTTAAATTATTTAAAAGATAAAAATGAAGAAGAAGATTATATTAATCTAAAAATAGCTGAATTTTTACCAACAGATAAAGAAAAAGCAAAATTACTTGAATTAAAAAAGGAACTTTATAAAGCTCTCATTCCTTATATAAAAGTAGAACAATTTGATGAATATATAGAATATATTGAACAAGATGTTAAAATTCTTAAAGAAAAATTAAAATTATCAGATGAAATGAATTTAAAAAATGAAATAATAAATTCAAAAATTCAAAATATAGAAGAAAAAATTGTAGAGCATAGAAAATATTTAAATGAAAAATTTACAGAACTTATAAATTGAATTATAGAAGAAAAAATTGATAATTTGATAACAAATGAATCTTTTATTGTTTTATCAATAAAAGAAAAACAATCTGTAATTCAAAAAATAATTGAAAACATTGAAATAAAAATTAAAGATTTAGATTCTCAAGCAGATAAAACAGATGTTTTATCTAAAAAATTAGAAATTTATCAAAGAGTTTATATTAAATTATTAGAATTGAAAGAAGGATTATAGAAATAGTTTGATTATATAAATTTAAAATCATTTATGAATAAAATATAAAAAATTGAATAATAATTATATATTTATTATTCATTTTTTTTATATAAATTAGATATTCTAACTTATATCATAATTAAAATATCATTGTAATTTTAAGCGTTCATCATCAAATAAAAATAATTTTTTATTATTATTAATTCTATTCAATACTCAATCAATAATTTTTTTAGAAACATTTTTTCCGTATAAATGTTCTTCTTTTTTCATTTTTTGATTTCAGATAGCTCATATTACAATTTCAACAATTAAATTTGAATTAATAGGTGGTGCAATAATATTTGTTCAATTTAATATTGTTTCTGCTCTATCTGTTCAAAATCTTATAGTAACACATGGTGTTCAAACAATATTAGCTTCTTCTTGCATAGATCAGCTATCAGTAACAACTGCTCAAGCTTTAGAAATCATATCAATAACTTCTGAATGATGAGCTAAAGCAGGGCCATAAGCAAAATTTTCAGTATATTTATTTTGTAAATTTTTTATATCTTCTCTTAATCAATAATTATCAATAGCAGATTCAGAAGCATGTAATCATAAAAAACAAACACAAACTCAATTTTGTATTAATTTTTTAATAGCATTATAAATTACCAAAAATCTTTTTTTATTTTCAGTATTTTCTCTTCTGTGAATTGTAATAAAAATAAAAGGTTTGGTTTTCATATTTGAATATAATTCAAAAGCTTTTGAATTATTAATTTTTGTTTTTGAAATTTCTATTGCATCAGTAATTGTATTTCAAGTAACTTCTATATTTGAATCAAGATATCATTCTTTAATTAAAGTACCTCTATACAATCATACTGGTGCTGCATAATATCAAGTTGAAGCCTCAATACTTCTTGTGTCAAATTGTTCTGGATAAGGTTCTATGCTTCAAGTCTCATATATTGAAATATTTTGTAATGATTCATAATAATCTCACCAATTAAAAAATCATTTATAATAATTTTCAAATAATTGTATATAAAATTCTTTTTTAGGAGTTAAAGTTCTTATTCAAGCTTCAACATGTACAACTGCTATTTTGTTCAAAAAAGCAGCTTTATCAGCTGTAGCAGCAGTCATTGTGTCTCCATGAACATATGGAATAATATTTTTACAAATATTATTAAATTTTTCAAAAATTTTTCATAGCCTTTCAACTATTTGAGCATATTTTTCATAAATTTTTCATGAAATATTGAGATTTATATCT
>CAZJHB010000180.1:0-2942 GCA_964545685.1 uncultured Candidatus Peribacteria bacterium
TCCATAATTTATAAGTGAAAAAATAAACTATATAAGATTATTATATAGTTTATTTTGTTTTATACAATTTTTTCTAATTAATAATTTTTCAAAAATTATACATATTAAAATCATCCTCTGCCTTTACCCCTTCTATTACTATAAAACTATTAATATCAACTCATTCAACTATACTATTTCTAAAAAAAATATTATTTCAGTCAGTTCAATAATCTCCTCATAAAAGTTGAAATGAATTTATTTCAACTCAATTTACTACCTCTCATCCAAAATACACATTATTTTTATCTTTTGCAAATTTTTCTGAACATATAATTGTACACTCAGAATTTGTTATAATTTCAAAACTATCTAAATCAATTCAATCTATTATTTTTCCATAATAATATATATTATTACTATCCTTACTATATGCTTTATTAACTACAGTAAAATTATCTGGATTAGCATCTTTGATTACATCTAAAATATCAGTCATATAATAAACATTATTTTTATCTTTTGCGTAAGAATATGAAATATATTCAAATGTATCTATATCGGCTTTACTAACGAGTTGATTCATATAAAATACATTATTTTTATCTTTAGAAAAAATTGTATCTCAAATTAGTTCAAATGTTTCTACATCAGCTCATTTTATAATTTTCTCATTATAATATACATAATTTTGATCATTTTTATATCTATCATTTAATATTATTATTTCAGTGTTTGTATTATTATCTCAATATTCTTCAATAAACAAATTAGTTTTATTTGAATAAGAAACTTCCAAATTATCTAAATTAACTTGAACAGTTTTTTCTTTTCAATCAATATCAATTATATTTTTATCACTTTGATATTTTAAAAAATTACATAAATAAATTGGTTCATAAGATGTATCTTCATAACAAATTTGTAAATTATTAATAGTTAACAAACTTTCCTTATTTTGAGAATCAAATATTTTATATAAATTATTATCTGAATCTACCATTCAATATCAATAATTTAAAGAAAGATTTGAACCATAATTAATTAAATTATTTCAGGAAATAATTGCTAAATGTTTTTCTAATAATATTATTTCCTCTATTTTAGGTATTGTATCTCAAATACAATCAAGAAATTGTTGTTTTATAGTTCAGGTTATTCCATTCCGAATTCTACAAGAAAAATCTCAATTTGAGTAAATTCTTATAGATGGATTAATATTAAATTTAAAATTTCAATTATTAATTGTATTAGATACATAATTATTTATAGCATGATATAAATAATTACTTTTTGAATATTCATACATTTTATTTTCAAAAACCTGTGTTATAATCTTATCTAATTTTATCAAAGACTCTTGTTCAACAAATTTAGTAAGTCAAATAAGTGTTAATCAATCTACTAAAACATCTAAAGTTTCAAGATTATTAAAATTTTCTGATAATATCATATAACTAATTGCTTTATCAGTAATTTGTGTAGATGATAAATCTAAAACTCTTAAATTTTTAAGATAAGGACTTTTTGATAAATATTCTATTCATTTATCAGAAATATTAGTTAAACTTAAATCTAAATATTCTAAATTAGAAAACATTTCATCTTCAGCAATTAATTTTAAGGTATTATCTCATATTTCATTTTTTGCAAGATTTAATGAAATTAATTGTTCAATAGCATTATTTTCTACCAATGAAGAAAGAACATTATCTGTAAATTCATTATCACTTATATCTAAATATTTTAGATTTTTAAAATTTGTACTTTTTGCAATACTATCAATAGCTTCATCTGTAAGTGTATTCATTTGCAAATCAAGTAATTCCAAATTTTTTATATATTTACTTTCTGCTAAATAACTTACTCCTAGATTATCTATTGTATTATTATATCAAATATAAAGTTCTTTTAAATTTCACATAATAGGACTATCAGAAAGTATTTTTATTCCTTTATCAATATTTCAAAGATTTTTTATGTTTGAATTATTTAAATTTAAAGTTTTAAGATTTTCAAAATCACTACTTTTTCACAATGCTAAAAAATCATTTTCTGATAAATTAGAACTATATAAATTTAAATAATTTAAATTTATAAATGATGTGTTTTCAACAATTGTTTCTATAGAATTTGGTTCTAAATAATGTCAATTAAGAGATAATCACCATAATTTTTCTGTATTTAATTCATTTGAAAGAAATTTTACTTCTTCATTTTTTTTATTTAAAAAATATTGTCCATAATCAAGTAATATATTATTTGGAGTATTTTCATTTGATAAAAATTTATTTAATAATTCTGCATTAGTATTATTAATTTTTATAACTGATTCTCTTTTTCAATAATATAAAATATTTCAAGTTTTTTCTATATCTGGATAAAATATACAATTATAACTTAAAACATTTTTTATTTCTCAAAAAATATTATTTAATATTTTTTGATATTCATTGCATTCATTTGATAATTGTGTAGTTTCATATGTTCTATCAATAGATTCATATAATTTATTTTTTTCCTCAATCTTTCCTTTATTATTATCTTCTTCTTCATTTAAATCATTTGTAAAATTTTGTTCTATATTTGTTTGTTGTGTATTTGTTTCAGATATATTATTAATATTAGTTTGATCTTTACCACATGAAACTAAAACAAAAATAAATAAAAATATAATAATTATTTTTTTCATAAAATAAACCTTAATTAGTAATAGAATTTTTTACTTCAACCTTAAATATTCATAATTATAAATTTATTCATTTTTTATAAGAAATCAATATTTTTTGTAACTATTGTAGAATTAATAATTAAAATGTCACTATAAATCAAAATAGAAATGTCACTAAATTAAAATTATGTTAACCCGGATTTCCAAAACTTTTTTAAAAAAGTTTTGGAAATCCGGGTTAACGAAACAACAGGTATATTAAAAAATATTGTAAAATTTTGATTCAAATTAT
>CAZJHB010000181.1:0-2927 GCA_964545685.1 uncultured Candidatus Peribacteria bacterium
CAAATTTAAATTATTAATATTTAACCTTTTATTTACTAAAAGGAAATTTTTACATCTTAACACTATATAATAATGAAAAAGCAAAATAAGCAAATTCGTAGTGTACGCAGGCCTGCGTACACTACAAGGGCATTTACTCTAGTAGAACTTATAGTAGTTATAACAATATTAGCTATACTAGGTACAATAGCTTTTATATCACTACAATGATATAGTTCACAAGCAAGAGATTCTAAAAGAATAAGTGATATTCAAAATATAAAAAAATCTTTAGAATTATTTTCCCTAAATACTTGAAAATATCCTAAACCAGATGATTATAATACAGTCTCATATACATGAGAACTTATTTGGTATCAATGAACAGTTTGAGAACAAGTTTCAACAAATTTATCAAGAAATTTGAATGAAAAACCAACAGACCCACTAATAGAAGAGGAATACATTTATTCAACATCGAATAGTCAAACAGAATATGAAGTATTAGGATTATATGAAAATAATATGTTATCAAATTTACAATTATTTGAAAAAACTAATGCAGCTAATTTAAATTTTGCTAAAATAGAGTGAAACTTTAATTGACTTTATGCAAAAACACCAAGTTTTTATATACCTACACCAAGTATAATTAATTGAAATGTATGGTGAAATGTAGATTTTGCAGAAGATGAAATATTGATAGAATCACAAGTGATAACATGATGAGATAATATACCTTGAGAATCAACATGATGATTAGATATAACATTATCACCATATGAATGAACGATAACAGCTAATTCAACTGAAGAAGAAAAACTAGAATTAGTTGAAGCAATTCAAACAGCTTATAGTTGATCAGTATTGGAAAATGATACAGTGTATGCAAATATTTTATCAAAAACAAGTACTTGAGAAATGTTAGATTTTGTTGATGTTGTTGTATTAGAAGTTGCAGAGTATACAAGTTTATCATCTAATAACGAATGAAATTGATGAGAAGAAAGTGTAGTATATAGTTGTGATGAAACAAGTAAACCAACAGATAATGGTCATATTAGTTATATAATTTGAAATCCAACAGAAGAAAATCAAACTTATATACAAGATGGAGATAATTGTTGATATGTATGTGAAGAATGATATGAATATAGTGTATGAGATAATGAATGTATGTTAAGTGAATGTAGTTGAAGTATAGTTGTTAACGCAACAAGTAATGCAACAACTCAAAGTTATGGAACTCCATGGTCTTATAATACAACACCATGAGATTGTACATTTTCATGTAATACAAATTATACATGGGATTCTGATAGTTGTGAAGCAGATACACAAAGTTGTAGTATAACAAATGGTACAGGAACACAAATATGGAATTGAAGTAGTTGGGAAACTTGTCAAGTTACTACATGTTGAGTTGATTATTATAATCCTTGAAATAATACATGTAGTGTAGTATGAGTTTGATATTATTCAAATTCAACATCAATAAGTAGAGTAGCTTGTACAAATAAATCAGCAAATAATAGTCAATATACTAGTGATTGAAATTGAGCAAATAATTGTAGTTGGGAATGTATTAATTGATATACTTGAGCTGATTGTAATATACAACAAAGTTTAATAACTTCTACAGATTGTACTAATGCATGATGGTATTGGGTAACAAATGACGTATATATTGGTTCAACACCATGAGATTGATTTTGTATTTCACCTATTTTTTGAGATTGGAATTCTAATTCTAATACTTGAAATTGATGAATATCATTTAATGGTTGGTGAAATGATATAAATACATATACTAATTGATGGAATCCTACAAGTATAGATGATTCATGAAATCCATATCCAAAATATGGTCAAACAAAAATCCTTGAATGAGCTGATGTATCTAGTAATGTTACAACATATTGATGTAAAGCTTTATGAACAGCAAGTAGTGATTATGATACTAGTGATACAATAATTTGAAGAATGAAATGGTTAGCAACTACATGAAATAGTTATACCGAAAGTCAAAGTATAGATTGGATAACATGAATAAATCCAGTTAATTGACATGCTGTACCTGCTTTATTTGTAGCAGATTGTATAGATTGAGTAAAAGATTTATGAACAACAATGAGTTATACAGATATAGCTGATACTGAAATAAACACTAGTACAACTAATTCTAGTGCAACAGATAATGTCATAACTTATGGTGAGTATAGTGCAGATGTAACATTAAATACAGATACTGCATACTTAAGTGATACAACTTATCAAAACAGACAAAAATATTTAACAGCATGGACTCAAAAAAGTGGTTCACATTTACCAAGTGCTTTTAGTTATATAACAAGCTGAAAAGCTTCAGCAAATGATGATGATTGAGATTTATTAACTTGAAATAGTAGATGAGAATATCAAGTCGCTTGTGAAGCATGATTATTCTGAGCAGTAACAAATGATTGAACACAATATACTTGATCAAGTGATGATATAAATAATGAGCGGATATGGATTTCAGCTATTGGTAATAACACTGGTACTAGTTGGGGTCGTTATGCTCGTATAATAGGTGGGATTGGTTGTGGAAACCAGGGGAACAATGGTACAAGTATTCGTAATGGTACTACCTCTGCTAGGTTTGTCGTTCGTCCGTAGAGAGCAATCTCGCTTAAGCGGGACCAAAAATCTAAAAATCTCCCGCTAAAGCCAGGACAGGCAAAAAAAATTATCCCGATTTAGCGGGATAATTTTTTAATTACTAAATCTTTTATACCTATAGCATGAGAGATTTTCTTAAAAGCATAAGAAAGCATAAGAAAATTAACCCAAAGCGTAAGGAAACTATATTATACAACATTGAAGCATAAGGATAGCATAAGAAAAATATTTTATTTAACCCGGATTTCCAAAACTTTTTTAAAAAACATCAAAAAATCTCTTGCTAA
>CAZJHB010000182.1:0-2898 GCA_964545685.1 uncultured Candidatus Peribacteria bacterium
CTGATTCCAAAATTTCTTTTTCCTCCTTTTTATTTGTTTTTACTTCTTTTTTAGGTATATTTATTACAAAAGTTGTTACATCTCAAGTTATTCTCTTTTGTACAAGAGAGACTAGTTTATTTTGTTGAGTCACAATAAAAAAATACTTATAAAATAATTATAAGTATTTTAACATTTTATTGAGATTTGTAAAGTTTTATAATTTTTTATTTGATATCATTCATTAAAACTTAATATTTTCTATAATTATCTTTACCAAATTATTATAAATATCATTGGAATCAATTGTTTTATTTACTAAATTACTACAATTACTTGAAGAAAAAAATAATGATAATGTAAAATCTTTTCAAGGACTTTCAATATAAGCTATCCGATATTTAGTACAAGAATCTCATGAAGTATATATGTATCAATTATTTTTAGTTTCTGTTATGTATTTTTTATGAATATAATCATATTCTAATTCTTCTTTAGATGGACCTCATGCAGATGTATTATATATAAGAAAACTATTTTTTTCTTTTTTTTCTAAACATTTTGTTTCATAATTAAATTCAGGTTGACTAAGGAACCATAAATTACATTTACCACTGAATTTTAAATAAATTCATCAAGGAGGATCTTTTAATTCAACTCAATCAAGAGATCATTTTAACTCCCTAATATATAAAGAATCCATTCATCATTCCCAAGCATTATCTATATCTAATTCAAATTTTACTTCTGTATTATCTACTTTTAATAATTTTAGATATTTTGGATATTTAATAGTATATTTTTTGTCTTTATCTATATATGCTAACCAATCAGTAGTATCTATATCATTATATCATGTTTGAATCATTTCTTTTTGAGTTTTTTCTTCTATATTGATTTCATTTATATTATTAGTTTTAATTAATTCTTTTTTCTTAGTATAAAAATATGAAAATAGTAAAAAAATTAAAAATAAAAAAAATAATACTTTTGTCATAATAAAGTAATTAATAATAATTTAATTTTAATAATTGTAAGTATTTTAACATTTTATTGATATTTGTAAAGTTTAGTTTTGTTATTTAATTTCTTTCTTAATAATTTTAAGAGGTATAAAGAAATTGTCTAAATTAAGTCAAGTTTTTCTTAGTTCTTTATAAGTTTCTAATTTTTGTAATAAGCTAATATCTAGATGATTATTTTCTTCAAGTACATCACTTTCAAAATTTTTTTGAAAATACATTGCATTTTTCATTTGATGATTTCAAGCACTATGTCTTAGAGGAATAATTATTGAATGAATTCAAAACATATTTAATTCCCATAAAGTAGTTGCTCATCATCTAGTTATTGCAATATCAGCTTTGTGTAAAATTTTTCAAAGAATTTTTTGAGTAACAAAATCATAAGTAATAACATTATCAAATTTTGCAAAATCTGCTTTGTATGATAAGTTTTTTTCTCATAAAATTACTTGAAAATTTATATTATCTATATCAGGTAATATTTTTAATAAAGTTTTAAAAATATTACTAGATCATTGACTTCATCAAATTACAATAACAGATAAAATATCATTTTCTTTAACTCTAATATTATTAATAAAATCAAGTAATTCAGGATTTAAAATTTGTCCTGTTAAAACATGTTTTTTTCCATTAATTTTGCTATTTGGAAAAGTATAAAAAATTTTCGTAGCAACAAGTCCTACTATTTTGTTAGCTATTCAAGAATAAGAATCTGATTCGTGAATATATATTTTTTTTCTAAGTATAAAAGCAGCTATACAAAGAGGTATAGATACGTATCATCATTTTGAAAAAACTATATCAATTTTATTTTTTATCAAGTAATATATTCCAAAAATTATACCTGTTAGATTTTTTAAAGGTTCATAAAAATTTCTAAGATCAAAATATCTTCTGATTTTTCAAGCAGGAATATCACAAAATTTAATATTGTTTTTATTTGCTATAGTTTCTTCTAAAGAATTTGATTCTCAAATCCAAATAAAATTATAATTTTTTTTATCTTTAAAATAATTGTATATTGATAATAAAGGAAATACATGTCATCATGTATAACCTCAAGTAAGAGCAATATTTATATTTTTTTTCATATTTATATTTTTTTTAAAGTTTAAAAATTTTTGAAAGTTTTATTATTTGTTTATTTAATGTTTTTATTATTTTTATTTTTGTCAAAACTTTGAAACTAATAAGTGCAGATATTAATCAAATAATACTTCAAATTAGTATGTCAAATGGCCAATGTACTCAAGCAATAATTCTTGATATATTCATTATTATAACAAAAGCTAAAAAAGTCCAAAAAGTTTTTTTATATTTTGCTAAAAAAAGTCAAGTTAAGAATGCAACACTTACAGTAGCATGATCAGATGGAAATGAGGCATCGGGTATATGTTTTAATAGGAGTTTTCAAGTTCATCATATAATAGTTTCAGGTCTCTCTACATGTATTAAATTTTGTATAATTAAAGCTATTAAAATTCAAATAACACAAGAATAAAAAATGAATAATAGATTTTTTTGTTTATCTATATTTTTTATTCAATAATAAATCCAATATACAATTAAAAATATTGGTAGAAAAAAAATAGGTGAATCAGCAAAAATTAGTACAATCTTTTCAATAATTTTATTTTCTCATAAAGAGTTTATGTAAATAAGTAATTCTTTATTTATATTCATTGATTTTGTATAAAAAATATTAATATAATTATTTTGTAGAGATGTTTTTTTAAACATCTTTTCTAACATCTTTTTGTAATTTTATATTTTTTTTTACTTTTGTAAAATGAAAGATAAAAATTTTAACATTAATTTAAGAAAATGTAAATTTTTTGGCATAATCTCAAAAAGAGGGGAGTTACATAAAAAATTATCAAAAAATTTTAAT
>CAZJHB010000183.1:0-2889 GCA_964545685.1 uncultured Candidatus Peribacteria bacterium
TGAAGCTTTATTTGAATATTTGGTAGATGATTTTGAAGTAGTAAAGAATATGCCTAAAGAAATATTAGAACAAGCAAAACAAAAAGATTGAAAATGATATTTGTTTGATGCTGATCCAACAACTTATCAAGCAATAATGAAATATTGTGATTCTTCTTCTGTTAGAAAAGATTTTGAAGATTTTAGAAATTCTATAGCATGTAAAGGAAAATATGATAATAGAGAAATAATTTTAGAAATATTAGAATTAAAAAATCAAAAAGCTATTATATTATGATATAATAATTATGCAGAATATAGTTTGAATAATAAAATGGCTGATTCTCCAAAACAAGTTATTGATTTTAAGGAATGAATCTTGGCAAAAGCAAAAGAGAAAGCTTATTTAGAAATTAAAGAGTTAAAAGATTATTTTAAATTAACTGATCTTAAATCATATGATTTAGCTTATTATTCAAATAAGTATAAAGAAGAAAAATATAGTGTTGATGAAAAAGAATTAAAACAATATTTTGAATATAATAATTCACTCAAATATTTATTTGATTTTGTTCAAGATTTTTATGGAATAGAAATGAAAAAACTAGATATAGAATCTTATGATGAAGATGTTATTGTTTATGAAATTTATAAAGATTGAAAATTGATTTCTTATTATTTTTTAGACCCTTTTTATAATAAAAATAAAAGATCATGAGCTTGGGCAAATAATTTAAGAGAAAAAACTTACTTATGAAATCATAAAAAAGTTCCAATTGTTTTAAATGTTTGTAATTTTCAGAAAGTAAAATGAAAAATTACTTTATATATTAGAGATGTTGAAACTATTTTTCATGAATTTTGACATGCTTTACATGAAATTTTATCTGAGAGTAAATATAGTGAACTTAGTTGATTTTGAGTAGAGTGGGATTTTGTAGAACTTCCTTCACAAATTTTAGAAAATTGGGTAACAGATAGAGAAAGTATAAAAAAATTATCAAAGCATATAGATACCTGAAAACCGCTAAATAGTAAAATGCTTGATAAACTGGATAGCTTAAAAACCTATATGAGTTGATGCTTTGTTATAAGACAAAATGAATTTGCCTTGTTAGATATGAATATTTATATAATGAAAATTCCTGAAAGTATTTTAGAATTAGATAAAAAAATTTTAGATTTTGTAAATAAATATTGATTGTTTAAAAGAGATAATAATTATAAAATGTATTGTTCATTTGGACATATATTTTGATGATGATATGCAGCTTGATACTATTCATATATGTGGGCAGAAATTTTGGAAGCTGATGTTTTTGAAAGAATAAAAGAAATGTGAATATTTGAAAAAAGTACTTGAGAAAAATTTGTAAAAACAATTTTATGACAATGAACTAGAAAAAAAGCAAAAGAATTATTTTATGATTTTATGTGAAGAGAAGTTAATGATAAAGCTTTTTTAGAGAGAAAAGGGCTTGGATAAATGTTATGTTATTCTTAAATTTTTGCTTTGTTTAGATAAACTATAATTCATATATAAAATCAATGATGTTTTTGTGTTTAATTCAATCAATATAACCTCAGGCTTTTTCATCTTATATCATATCTTTTTACATCATTTAGGTATAATGCATTTTTTGAAAAAGATAAGTATTCTAGTACAACATTTGTTGATATATTGATTTGTTGAGATTTTAAATAATCACTTATGTTTTTTGCAGAAAATATTGTTCAGATTTCTTTTGAAAGATAATTTATTAATTTTTTGAAAAAATCTACATTTCTTAAGTTGTATCTACTGACAATATCTTTAAGAATTATAGTGTTAACAACATCTTTTAAATATGAATTTATAATTTCTTTGTCAAGTTCTAAATTTCTCAAATATGGTAATCATCAAAATTCTATATATTTATAAAAAGAATCTTTTGAATTTTCTAAATTGTGAAAAATTAAAAATTCTTTGTAATTTAAAGGATATATATGAAAACTAATAAATCTTCATGATAAACCTGTAGTTAATTCTCAAAATAACAAGTTTGAATTAGATCAAGTAATATATATATCATGTTTTCAACTTGATTGTAGACTTCTAATTGTTTTTTCTCATTCTATTATGTCTTGTATTTCATCAATAAAAATATATTTATAATCTTTAATTTCATTATATAAATCATTATAATTTTTTATATAATCCCATTTTAATTCTTCTTTATTTATATAAATTATATCTTTTTTATTTATTCCTTGTGATATAATTAAATCGATTATTTAATACAACAAATAACTTTTTCCAACTCTTCTTTGTCCCATAAATACCTTTATTAAATCTTTATTAATAAAAGGGCTTATTTGATTTATGTAACTTTCTCTTTTGATATATGTTTTATTCATAACTAAAACTTTGTGTTTTTGCAAATTTAAATATTAGATAATTGATATAAGATTCCTTTAATTTTTGCTTCAAATAAATATTTATGTTAAAATAAAATTAAATTAATAAATAATATTTTTAAATATGGATTTTTGAATTAGATTAAAAGGTCAAGAACATCTTAATAGATTAGTTGTATATTTATGAAGTGATGAACAACAAGAATTTTTAGAAAGAGCAGAATTATTAAAAGAAACAAAAGCAAAATTTTTTAATGAAACTATTACTGAACATTTATCTCAAGAAGAACTTGATAATGAAGAGAGATATAATTATTTATTAGATAAAGCTATTATTTTTTCAAGATTATCTAATGAAGATAGATTATGAATATTACTTTTGACAGATGAGGATCAAAGAGATTATGTTTATTCATATTTAAAGATGAGAAGTATTTTAAATTCAGATGAGGTTCATTATTGAGATTCAGATTTTAATCTTGAAAAATATAATTTGCTATTAGAAAAAGCAAA
>CAZJHB010000184.1:0-2859 GCA_964545685.1 uncultured Candidatus Peribacteria bacterium
AGAATATATAGAAAAAAGTATGATTAGAAATATTGCTCTTTCTTGGTTTATTACTTTACCTATATCATGAGGTATTGCAGCATTAACTTTCTTTACAATAAGTAAAATGGTGTAAAATAATATTTAATTAAATTAAAAAATAAATATGAATAATAATATTTATAAATATTTAGAATTACTTTGATTATCACCAAAAGAAGCAAAAATATATATAACTATATTAAGATTGTGAAACTGTAAGGCATGATTAATAGCTCAAAAATCTAATATTTCAAGATCAACAGTATATCAAGTAATAAATAATTTAATCAATAAAAAATTGATATTTAAAATTAATAAATGAAAAATACAAAGTTATATTGCAGAAGAACCAGAAAAAATATTATCGAATTTAAATGATGAAAGTAAACAAATTGAAAGAAAGAAAAAAATATTTAATTCTATCTATCCTGAAATTTTAAAAATAAAAAAATTAAATAATTACTTACCAAAAATTATATATTTTGAATGAATTAATAATTATATTAACTTACTAAATGAAGTATTAAAAACCTGAGAAAAAGAAATATTTATGTTAAGTTCAACAGAAATAAAAAATAATCCTAAAAATTTAAAAAATAAGGAATTACATAATTATGAAGTATGAATTTTTTTAAAAGAAAGATTAAAAAGAAAAATTTTTATGAACTTAATTACTACTAAAAAAGATTTTTGAGAAGAAATACTTTCAAAAGACAATATTGAATATAGAAAAACAAAATTATTACCAGAAAATTTTTGAGATATAGAAACAATGATTATATATTGAGAAAATTTATTAATATTAACAGATAATCATCCTATTGTTTGAATATATATTTCAGATAAACAAATCAGAAATATGATGAAAACTTTTTTTGATTATTTATGGAAAACAATTTAAATAAAAAATTTAAAATCACAGTAAAAACATTAATTTTTTTAATGTTTTTTTTATAATTTATTTAAAAATAAAAAATGTCATACAAATATAACAACAAAATTAAATGGCTTAGTATAGATAAAAATATAAATAATTATACATAAAAAACTTAATTTATAAAGTATATTTACATAAAATTTGTACAATACATTTGTTAATAAATTTATTAAAACATACTTTACAAATTAATTAAAAATATTATGAAAACATTAACAAATGATTTAATAAATAATTCTGAAAACATTGTAAAACTTAAAATAAAGTTAGTTTGAAATAAAAAAGGACAATGAATTGTTAAAGAAAAAATTGAAGAAATCAAATTATGAATATTAGAAAAAATTTTTACTATTTTTATTAAAACAAATAAATCAAAAAAGAAAAAAAAATTAGAAAATGCAAATTTAATTTATGATAAAAAAATAGAAGAAATTGTAGAAAAAATTCATAATTTACAAGATGATTCATTTCAACAAATAAAAAATTCTTTAATTGATTCTGATTCTGAATTTACTAATTTAATTGAAAAAGAAGAAATTTTAATCAACTTTAAAAATACAACAGAAAATTTATTAGATTTTATAAAAAAAATTATATATCAAATAAATGAAAATTTAGAATATGAATATATTGATCTAATTAGTAGTAACTCTATTTTATCTACACTTTCTTATTTAGAAACAGAAAAAACTAAAAAATATATTGGATATTTAAATGAAGAATTAAAGATATATCAAGAAGATATAAAAAATTTAAAAATTAATTTTAATCAAATTGAATTTAAACAAATAGAAACACTTAAAGATAATTTAACTGATACTATTAGTGATTTATTTTGATGAATAGATATATTTAGTTACTTATTAATATCACAATTAGATAAAATAAAAGAAAATATAAAAATAATTGAAGAAGATATTAATAAAATACTTAAACATATAAATAAAAATTTAAATTCAACACAAGATAAAATTAATATAACACTTGAATATGAAAAGGAAAAAAAATTACTTTCTTTCTATCTTAATAAATATATTGAAATTTCTTGAGAAAATATTGAAGAAATAACAAATGTTATAAGTATAAAATGATGAAAAGCTTGAAAATTAAAAATTTGATGAAAATATTATCCTTTTATGTCAATCTGAGAAGAAATAGAAATAATTAAATATGATAATGAATGAAATCAAATTAATTGGTATAACCCTTCATCAAATTCAGCAGAAAATTTTCATTTAATAACTTGATGAATTGCTTGAGAATTAAAAATTTGAAATAATAATGATGAATTAAAAAATGAAACTTATGCTTTTAAATGGATTAAATGAAAAGAAATTGAAATTCTAAAAAATGATCAAAATTGAGATAAAATTAATCTTAGTACTTCATCAATAGACTCTTATCCTTGGTGATTAAAATTATGTATCTCAAAAAAATATTATTGAGATAATAATGAGTATAAATGAACAAAATATTATGATGCTATTTGGGAAAATTGAAAAAAAATAAATGTTTGCTATAAAGATACTCAATGAAATCCAGTTGAAAAAATAATAAACTGTGAGAAGGTAAAATGATGAACAATGTGATTATGTCAATCTTTCTGATCAGATTATCTTTATTCTCTATCATGAGAACAAATTAAAATTGAAAAAAAAGATAAAGAATGAAATCCAATTGAAGAAATCAAAGAAATGAAACATATTAATAATTGAATTACTTGAATATTACAAATTAAATGAAAAAAATATTTATTTAAATGGATAATGTGAGAAGAAATACAAATTTGAAAAAAAATTACTTATCCATGAAGTACTAAAATAGCATAGTTTTTTTGAAAAAAACATTAAGGAAAGTCTGAAAAAGTCCTTCGTAAGAAAAAAATTAAGATTTTTTAGATA
>CAZJHB010000185.1:0-2858 GCA_964545685.1 uncultured Candidatus Peribacteria bacterium
TTATAAATTATTTATTATAAAATATATTAATTTTTATTTTTTCTTACCTGCTATTGCAACAGATTTACCTTTTCTTGTTCTAGAATTAGTTTTTGTTGATTGTCATCTTACAGGAAGTCTCTTTCTATGTCTTTGACCTCTATAACAGTTAATTTCTTGTAATCTTTTAATATTACCAACAACTAATCTTCTAAGATCTCATTCAACAATAACAGATTCTTTTATTTCATCTCTTATTTTATCCAATTCATCTTCAGATAATGTTTCTATCTTTCTTGTCTTTTCTATTCAAATTTTTGCCAAAATTTTTTGTGCTGACGCTCTACCTATCCCATATATATATGTTAAAGCAATTTCAGCATGTTTTCCATTTGGTAAGTTTATTCAAGCAATTCTTGCCATAATTTCTTTATTAAATTAATAATTAATAGTGAACAATTTTTAATGAATAATGAATAATGAATAATTATTGAATTATTGAATTATTTATTATTCATTATTATTTATTCATTTTTCATTATTTTTACCCTTGTTTCTGTTTGTGTTTTGGAGTTGTACAGATAATTCTTAAAACTCATCTTCTTTTAACAACTTTACAATTTCTACAAATAGGTTTAACAGAAGTTCTAACTTTCATATTAAATATAATTAGTTAATATAACTTTTTTGATTGGAAAATTATTTTTTCCTAAAAATTATTCTTCATTTAGTTAAATCATAAGGACTAAGTTCAATTAAAACCCTATCTCATTCTATAAGTTTTATGAAGTTATTCCTCATTTTTCAACTCAAATATCATTGAATAATTCATCATCAAAATTCTTCTGGTAATTGAATATCAAAAACCAGACCAGGTAGAGATTTTAATATAATTCCTTCTACCTCTATTTTATCTTGTTTGTTTGACATGAAAAAGTCAATTAAGTTGTACAAGTGCCGGGATTATAATAATAAATTGAAAATATGCAAATCTTTTTTTAATTTTTGTAACTTTTTTACTATTTAATTTATTAAAAAATGCTATTTAAATGAAATAGAGAACATAAAGATAAAACACACAATACTTCATATAACAAAAGTTATGTGAAGTATTGTGTGTTTTATTACTTTAATAGTTATATTTTTATATTTTTATTGTTTTATTAATTTAAAATTATTTAAAATAATAAAACAACTAGTGGATTTGATTTCTGTGTTTTATATTTATTTTGAATATTTTTTTCTTGAGTGTATTTATCTATTTTAAGAACATAATATTTTTATACATATTAAAATAATTTTATATCTTTATTTTTTTAAGCAATCTAAATATCATCAAGTACAAAAAGGAGTCCATTCTCATTCTCAATATGATAAATATATATTTTTCCAGTATACTACATCATACATTTTTTCTCATAATATATAAATTTCTTGTCATCACTCAAATTTATTTTCCCAAGATTTTCATACTCATTGTTCCTTATACCATTGAAGTAAATCTTTAAAAAATGAGTCCATATAAACTAAACATAAATTATAGTATTTATTACTATCATATTTTTCTTTAAATTTTTGATCAGATTCAATTAAGTAATATATTGCTGAACTTACTAATGCTTCTCTTCTTCATACATAACTATTATGATAATTATTTTCAAATGCTTTACCATTTATAAAAGAAAAAGTATTTTTATATAATTTATAATTATCCAAAATAAATACTAAAACACTTATAATATTTCAGATATTATTAAATCATAATGTAAAATCTTCCATTCACTCATGAGGTCATACATAACTTTTTGACATATAATAATCTAAATAAACTAGTAATACTATAAATTCTTCATCTTTTTCATAATCATCATAAACAATTTCATTTTGAAAATATTTATTATCAAATATTTTCTTTTCATATTCAAATTCTCAATAATCTCAAACTACAAATTCCTTATTATCAACTTTAACTATAGCATATCACTCATTTAAATGAATAAGTTCATCAAACCAAATACTAGTAAGAAATTTTCACTGTTTATTAATATAATTAATACTTTCACCCTTTATAACCTTTGTAAATTCATTATATGTAAAATTTTCAATATCATCAAACCAAATTTCTGATACTTCTCTTCATTTAGGACTTATAAAATTAAATTCATCACCTAAAGTTATTGTTAATGTACTATTAAAAATTGAATCTCACAAGAAAATATCATCATAAGACTTACTTATTATATTTCCTTTCATATCTGATAAATTATATTTATTTTCTTCATTTGAAACTATATAATTATATATAACTTTATAATATCAAATTTTTACTACTTTTATATATTTATACCATTTATCAAAAATAATTTTAGACTCATCAAAACTATATATATTTTCAGTATCACCTTTATATAGTCTCAATAATCCTTTTCATTTTACAAGTTTTCACTCTTCATTTTTAATATAATAATCATCATATACATCTAAATCAGATATATTATCTATAATAACATTATTATCAATATCTAAAATAACGATATAAGATCATACAATTTCTTTATATCAGACCAAGTTATTTCATATATATATACTTTCTTTCATAATTTAAATAAAATACTATTAAATAATAAAATGTTTTTTTTTATTTCGTTTAAACTATCTTTCTAATTTTATCAATCAAATATTTAATATAATACTTACTATTTCAAGTCTTTACATACAAGTATTTATTATCAAAATAATAAACATAAAAAATATCCATATTATTTTTTTCTCTATAATAAATACTTATAGGATTTCAACTCCTCTCTTTTTTTCTTAAGGAATATCTGAAAAACTCATCAAAAATCTTGCAAATTTCAATTTGTGAGATTTTTTTTGTA
>CAZJHB010000186.1:0-2852 GCA_964545685.1 uncultured Candidatus Peribacteria bacterium
TAAAAGTAGATATTCCAGAATGAATTAATATAATTGAAATAGATGATTTAAAAAATTATGAATGATATGATGTTAATTGAAAATGGTATATTGATATAGAAATCTTAAAAAAAGCAATAAAAGATAAAAAATGAAATTATTATAGAATAGTTAAAACTGAATATGATTTTTTGATGAAAAATTGATTACCATTGCCAAGAATGCATTGGTTGGATAGGATAAAAGAGGGATTAACTTATTTTAATTTATGAAAAAAATAGTAGAAATAAAAATCTGTAAACAATGTAATATAGAATTTAAAATTACAAACAAAGATTTAGAATTTTATAAAAAAATTTCACCAAAATTTGGATGAAAAGTTTTTGAAATTCCAACTCCTAGTTTATGTCAAAATTGTAGACAACAATTGAGATTGAGTTTTAGAAATGAGAGAAATCTTTATAAAAGAAAATGTGATGCTACTTGAGAAGAAATAATTTCAATTTATTCACCTGATAAACCTTATAATGTTTATAAACAAGATTATTGGTGGAGTGATAAATGGGATGGATTAGATTATTGAAGAGGATATGATTTTGAAAAATGATTTTTTCAACAATTTCAAGAACTTATGCTTGATGTTCCTAAAATATCTTTGAATTGATTTTGAAACGAGAACTGTGATTATACTAATTTTTTATGAAATTCTAAAAGTTGTTATTTTACTATAGCTTGAGTAGAAAATCAAGATGTTTTAATTCTTCAGATGAACAACCATTTCCTAAGGTAGAAAAAATTATTCCTGCAAATGCATTACCAGATAATATAAAAGATATTCCAGATGATATACTAAATCGGGCAATAAAATGTGAAGTTTCAGAAAAACTATTTAAAATTATTTCACAAGAATTAGAATTTTATAGAAAATATAATTTACCAATACCAAGAAAACACCCTGATATAAGATATTTAGATAGAATGTTTTTTTAAAATCCAATGAAATTATGGACTAGAAACTTTGATAAATATGGAGTAGAGATAAAAATATTATTTGCCCCAGAAAGGGAAGAAATAGTTTATTGCCAAAATTGTTATTATAAAGAAATATTTTAAGAAAAATCTGAAAAAGTTACATCTATTAAAAAAAATATTGACAAAATACAAGAATAATACTATAATTATACAGATATTATTATATAAATATTGTATTATGTATTTTACAACTACGACTGAAATAGCTAGAAAAGGAAGTAAGGTTTTTTCTAATTATAAATATGCAACTGTCTTAAATAATAATACAGATGTATGAATGATTATTTGAACAGACTTATATAAATATATGATGGAAAAATGAGTAATTGAGGATTTGTTAGAAGAATTAGAAATCTTTAAAAATAAGAATAAATTAAAAGAAAAATATCAAGATTCTATGGATAGTTGAAGTTCTAATTTAGTAATTTAATAAAATATGTATAATTTTATTTTTACAAAATATTGAAAGAAAGAATTTTTAAGGTTAGATAAATGAGTACAAGATAGGATAATTAATAAATTAAAATATTTAAAAGAAAATTTAGAGAAAACTAATAATCTAAAAAATTTGAAAGATATGGAACCTGCAACCCATAGATTAAGAGTTTGAAGTATAAGAATTATATTAAGAAAAGTTGATGAAAATAATTTTTCTATTTTAGATATCTGATATAGATGAGATATTTATAAATAAAAAAATTATTATTTATTATTTTGTTTGAATTATATGGAAAAAATAGTAGAAACAAAAAAATATAAACAATGTAGTGCAAGATTTGAAATTACTGATAAAGAAAAAGAATTTTATAAAAAAGTTTCACCAAAAATTAATGGTGAATTTTTTGAAATTCCAACTCCAAGTTTATGTTCAAAATGTAGACAACAACAAAAATTTTTATGGAGAAATGAAACAAAATTTTATAAATGAAAATGTGATATAACAAACAAAACAATAATTACAATTTATTCACCAGATAAAAATTATACAATATATAATCGTGATTATTGGTGGAGCGATAAATGGGATGCTATAGATTATTGAATAGATTATGATTTTGAAAAAAGTTTTTTTGAGCAGTTTGAAGAATTATTTAATAAAGTTCCTAAATGTAATATAGAAATTAGTCTTAGTGAAAATTGTGATTATACAAATCAAGCTTGATATAATAAAAATTGTTATTTAATATTTGAAGCTGGAAATGATGAAGATTGTTTTTATTCAAGTTTTATCTGGAATTCAAAAAATACATATGATTGTTTATATGTTAATACTTTAGGTTAATAATAGTTAAAAACATCAACTATTTTTAACCTAAAGTACTAATATTTTAAGCCATAAATCTTAAGGTTTCCCCATAATTTTACAAACATTGTTTTAAAATAAATAAAAAGTTCCACAAAAAAGTGGAACTTTTAGTTTGAAAAAGACAAAAAAATAGCTATAATAAGAATGCTTTAAATCCCTTAAAATAGCTACACATGAATAATACTGAAAAAATTATAAATTCCAAATTAAAAAATAAAATTTGAGATTTTTGTGTTAAAATCTCAGAAAATATTTGAAAAATAGAGGCAAAATTCACTTTAGATATGGTTTTTTGATTAATTTCTGGTTGAAATATACTTTTAAGTGAAATATGAAGAAAGTTAAATGAAAATATTAATATAAAACAAACAGTAAAGAGATTGTCATCAAATATTAATAAATTTAGTTTTGAAAATTTGTGTGAAATAAAAGATAATTTATTAATTCAAAATAAAAATTATATTAATTCAGAAACTGTAATAAGTTTAGATTGATGAGATATAAACAAATCTTGAGCTTTAAAAATGGAAAATTT
>CAZJHB010000187.1:0-2792 GCA_964545685.1 uncultured Candidatus Peribacteria bacterium
TATAATAATTATTATGATATTTATTTTTACTTTTTTGTCAAGTAAAAAACTCGCTTTAAATTCAGTAAAATTGACTAATTTATTATTATATGTGTATATAAAATATTATTTTAAATTATTACTTTTATAATAATAAAAAGTAAAGGAATAATTATATGAGAGTATTAAAAATTGGAATATATTTTTTAAATCCCAATTTTGTTGTTTTTTTGGGAATGAAAATTATATATTCCCAGTTTGTTAGAATTTTTGTGATTATATAATATAATTTTTCAATTTTTTATTAATATTAAGGGACTAAAGGCATTTTTAATCTTTAGTCCCTTTTTGTATTCCATTTTTTGGGGGTCAGTTCAAAGATTGAAAATACTAATTACGAAAAAGTTATATCAGATCTTAAAAGATTTGTTTCTTGGGATGATAATAATTTAAAAATATTTTTTAATAATTATAAAGAAAATATGTTTAAATTAATAAAAGATTATTATAGTAACATAAAGTCAGATAATATAAATAAATTTAGATTATAAATATAATATTATGTTTAAAGATAAAGTAAAAAAAATCAAAAATGTAACAAATATCATTAATTTACATGATTTAAATGTAATTACTAATGATAAAAATTCAGTATACAAAATTAATAAAGTAAAATGAGTTACAAGATTAAAAAGATGATTATATTCACTTAATGATAAAATCAGTTCTTTTGAAATTGCAAATTCCTTAGTTACACCTTCATATATTTCTTTAGAAACTGTATTATCTTATAAATCAATTATTCCTGATGCAGTTACTTCTTATATGTCTATTACTACACATCCCACAAAAACTTATCAAAATAAATCATGAATCTTTTATTATTCTACATTAAAAAAAGATTTATATTTCTGATTTAAATATGAAAACTGAATTTTTATTGCTGAAACAGAAAAAGCACTTTTAGATTATTTCTATTTAAAATCTAGAGATTTAAAATTAACTATTTATGATTATAATAATATTGAAAAAGGAAAATTTTCAAGTAAATGATGTATTGCTTCATTAAATTGGTTCAAAGAAGAAAGATTTGAAAATTTAGAAATTTTAAATTTTCAAAAATTAATTCAATATAGTAAAAAATTTAACAAAAAAGTATATTATATGTCATTATTATTAAAATATTATTTTGAAAATAATGAGCAAAAATTTAAAGATTTTTTATAAATGTGACTTTTTTCAGACTTTATTTAATTCAATTTTTATACTTCTTGATAAAAACATTAAATTAAAATACTTAATGGAATTGCCCAAAATTGATACCCCTCAATCTTAAAAGGTAAAACCTTATTTCCTCCATATAAAACAATTCCTTTAAAACTTTTCTTTTTGATAGTTTTAGCAAGAACTATAAGTCCTTTGAAGTGTTCTTTTTTAATAGTTGAACCTGATTTTATTTCTAAAGCTATAATATCACCTGTATTTGACTCAATAACAAAATCAACTTCTTTTCACTGTTGATCTCTATAATGGTAAATTTCTACAATCTCTTCTGAATATGATTGATGTTTAATTAATTCACTATATACAAAAGTTTCAACTAAATTTCATAAATATTTATTTTTACCTGTTAATGAAGTTTCAATATTAGAATTTAACAAATAACTTGCCAATCAAGAATCAATAAAATGAACTTTAGGGCTTTTAATAACTCTTTTCAACATATTATTTGAATATGAAGGAATAAGTTTTACAATATATAAAGCTTCTAATATTTGAATATATTTTCTAACTGTTTTGTCTGCAAGATCAATAGAGTTTGCAATACTTGTATAATTTACTATTGATCATACCTGAGAGGCTAGTAATTTTAAAAGCTTGTCCAAATGAATAATTTTATCCATTTTAACATTATCAAACTCTGCTACATCTTTTGTAATTCTTGATTTTATATAAAAATCATACCAAGCTTTTTTTGCTTTAACTGGTAATTTATAAACTTCTGGATAACCACCATTTATAACAGCACTTATAAAAGATTGTCTTGATGTATCTTCATAAATTTGAAAAATATTAAAATTATCACTAAAAAGTTTATCTATTATATTTGTATCTCTCTTATTTATTTCTGCATAAGATAATGGATATAGATTAAAACTAGCCATTCTTCCTGCTAAAGATTCCTTTATTTTTGAATTCTTAAACATATCAGAAGAACCAGTTAATAAAAACATTCCTTTTCTATTTTCATTATCTACTACTATTTTTATAGCAGGAATTATACTAGGTATCATTTGAACTTCATCAATTGCTACACTTTTTTCTTTTGAAACATACTTGATAAATCCATTTGTATCATTTGTTACAGTATTAAAGGTTTCAATATCATCAAATGTATAATAGTCCATATTTTTACTTTCAGCTATTTTTTTTTGAAGAGTAGTTTTCCCCGATTGTCTAGGTCAATTTATTGCTACAATCCTAAAATATTTTAGCATTTCAATTATTGTTGACTCAATTTTTCTATTTATCATAATATAATACTTTTATAATATATTTTTTCTAATACGGAATTACTACCTATTTATTACGAATTTACAAACAATATAATACGAATTTATTATTCAAAATCAACTTTATTATTATAATAATTCTTAATAAAAATTAAATATGAAAATATTTGAAAGACCTTACGATTTTCAATTTTATTAAATATTCACATGCTTGTTCTCTAAAGGAAAGTATCTAAATTTTAATCATATCCAAACTTTCTTCAATATAATCAATATCTCATAAAAAAAACTTTGATAAAG
>CAZJHB010000188.1:0-2760 GCA_964545685.1 uncultured Candidatus Peribacteria bacterium
TTTTACATCTTCTCATCATTCTATCATTCTTGCTAACCAATAAACTGCTCCATTAAGATCAGATCAATACCATTAAGTTAAGAGAAAAAAAATAGCATAAATAAAGTAAAAACACTATTAATAAAAATAGTGTTTTTTTGTTGTAAAAAAGTCAAAAAAAAACTTGACACTTAATATTAAACTAAAATTAAACCCAAAAATCCCATCAACACAATTTAAAAATAATTTAGAATTACTATTTAATATAATGTCAATATTTAAAATTAAAATATTATAAAAAAATCTTAAAAATAACTATTTTTTAAGACTATAAATATTCATAAATTTCAAGTGTAGTAAATCAACTATCTAATCTAAATTTCATATCTACATTATTTTTTTCATAAAATTCAACTATTTCTTTTATAAATTCAAGTACTTCTTTTGAATAAACAAAATTTCAAGGTCTTAATTTTCACATTATTAAGTCTCATGTTAATCAGTCAAAGGCTAAAATTGGAGAATAACCTGTCGTTCAATAATGAGTATTGAAAGTTGCTTTTTCTATATTTTCACTTGCTGGATCATATGTTGTATCTATATCAACAATTACATTTTCTTTATTATTTACTGAAATATTATATTTTTCTATTTCTAAAATTACTTTTTATAATCACTTTTCAATTTTTTCACAAAAATTGTTTAATACTATATTTACTTTAGTTTTTGGTACTATTGTTAATAATAATTCTTTTGTTAAATTCGTATTTTTGCATATAATTTTAATTAAGGAAATGCTTAAAGGTATTTTTTACAATTTAATTTTAAACATTTATTTCCTTTTTTCCAGTTTAAATTATACAAAAAAAATATACTTATTAAGTACATTAAAGTCTATAATTTATAATTATGTTAAGATATATTAACAAATTGATGGGATTTATAGGTTAAATTATATATTTTATTTTATTAAGTTTTTTATATGCAATGTAACAAAAAAACAAGTAAATTGGCATTTACTTTAGTGGAACTAATAGTAGTAATTACTATTTTAGCTATATTATGAACAATAGCTTTTATATCATTGCAATGATATAGTGCACAAGCTAGAGATAGTAAAAGATTATCAGATATTCAGAATATAAAAAAAAGTTTAGAATTATTTTCACTTAATACATGAAAATATCCTTTAGCAGATGATTATTTTACAATCTCATATTCTTGAGAATTAATACGGCATCAATGATATATTTGAGATAAAGTATCAAAAAATTTATCAAAATATTTAAATAAAAAACCTAATGATCCATTAACATGATTGGAATATGTTTATTCTACTACTCATAGTCAAACAGAGTATGAAATTATGTGATTGTATGAAAGTGATTTGGTATGAATGGATGAAGGGTGAAATATTGTATTTACTCAAGAATTATATGCAGAAAATCAAGATTATCCAAAAATATCTTGAAATTATAATTGAATTTATGTTAAAACAAATAATTTTTACGTACTAACACCAAGTATAATCAATGCTAATGTATGGCAAAATAAAGATTTTTATAATGATTTATTATTTTTAAAATCACAAGTTATAACATGATTATCTAATATTCCTTGAGTAAGTACTTGATGATTAGATATAACATTATCTGTATATGAATGAACAATAACAGAAAATTCAACAGATGCAGAAAAAATAGCATTAGTAGAAGCAATTCAAACTGCTTATAGTTGATCAGAGTTAGCTAGTGATACAATGTATGCTGACTTATTATCTAGAACAGGAACTTGAGAAATGGTTGATTTTGTAGATGTTATAATTTTAAATAATTCAACTTATTCTTTAAATAATTGAGATTATTGATGAGAATGAGAGATTGTGAGATTAAGTTTTCAAGAATGAACTTCTTTAACTTGGTGGGATTATTGAGGAGAGGGGTGTACAGATTCTTGATATCTTTGAAATGGAGCTCTTTATATGAAGAAATATTGTAAAGAAAATGGATATACTTATGATTATGTAGTTTGAAGTGTAGAATGTGTTATAATGCGGTGAGGATCAGTACATTATTTAGGTTATGTTTCATTACTAGATGATTGAAATTATTCTAAATATATTGTCCCATATAATTGAGTTGCTTCTTATTATTATGCTATGAGTGTAGAATGTATAAAATAGATTTTTTGTTACTTGTATACCAATACCATTAAGTTAAGAGAATAAAAAAGTTTAGTAAATAAGATGAAATAAATAAAAACACAGTATTTTTTGTGTTAAAAAATTAACAAAAAAATCAAATTATAGTTTTTCAGAATTGTTTAATTCTATAATATTGGCTTTTAAAACAATCTTCCATAATTCTATCTATTTCATCCATATCTAAATCATCCATTGCATCCATAAAATCTTCTTTTAAAGTCCATGCTTCTTGTAAAAAACCTCAGTAATCAAATTCTTTAAATATTTGATTAATTCTTAATCTTTGCTGTCAACTTAGATTTTTTTCTCTATACATGAATAATAATCTATATCATTTTTCAATAAAATAATCTGCTGTTATTTCATTGTAATCTATTTTTTCTCATTTAGAATTCAATAAATCATTTGGATTAATATTTTCTATTTTCAATCTTTGTTCTGCTTTGTTTTTGTATTTTTGCATTAAAACATTTTCTGCTTT
Source organism: uncultured Candidatus Peribacteria bacterium (assembly GCA_964545685.1). GTDB lineage: Bacteria > Patescibacteriota > Gracilibacteria > BD1-5 > UBA6164 > CAZJHB01. The sequence goes on from CAZJHB010000188.1 coordinate 2,664, forward strand.
TTTATTTAATTCTTGTATATCTTTTTTTGTTAATTTTTTATTTGGTTTTCTTCATAATTTAGATATATCTTCTATTTTTATAAAATTCATTGCTAAT
>CAZJHB010000189.1:0-2759 GCA_964545685.1 uncultured Candidatus Peribacteria bacterium
TATATTTTTTAATTGTTTTGATTTTAATTTATTCCATAATATTTTTTCAGTTTCTGTCATTTCTTTTCTTAATTTTCAATCAATTCCCAATCAACAAGAGGTTCTTGAAAAAGATTAATTCAATCACAAAATTCTCACTATGTTGCGTTAGGTATATATGACTTTTGCATAGTATTTAATTAAAAAATATTTTTAAAAAATTGTTTTTAAATAACTCAAAGTAATTTATCTGTATTTTGTTTAAAAATTTCATTTGAATCTAAGATTTTATATACTTCATCATAACAAGCTTTAACTAAAATTTCTGCATCCATAGATACTATATAATTATTACGACCAATTACTAAAACTCACTCTTCAGTAGGTTTACCTATAATATTCATAACTTTTATTCAATTTTCTATTAAAAATAATAATAAAGTTTTTAATTTTTTTTCATCCGTATTTAACCTAATAACAGACTTACTATTATTCAATCATTCTTTCACTTTTGTATTTTTTAAAAATTATTATAATATATAATGTAAATAGTTTAATTAATATGTCAACTAAAGTTATTAAAAAATTATTAAAAAATTATCAAAAAAAGTAAAATGTATATAAAATTTTAAAATTTATAAATTTTTAAAATTTATAAATTTTTTATTGATTTTTTTAAAAAAATACTTAAGATAAAACTTAGAAAATAACTATAGTTTTAAAACTGCTATTATAATAATAGTATTAAAAACATTTTTATATCTTAATTATATAATGTTTCATAATTAACAAAAATTTTATTTATATATTTTTAAAATCATAATTTTTTATCTATTTTTAAGTTAAATTTAAATAATTTATTATATAATTATTAAAATATGGCACATAATATATTTGAAAAAATAAAACATATCAATGAATATGGAAATGAATATTGGTTTGCTAGAGAATTATATAAGGTTTTAGAATACAATGAATATTCAGATTTTTTGGATGTTGTAAATAAAGCTAAAATTTCATGTGAAAAATCAGGACAAGATATAGATAATCATTTTGCTCAAATAGGTGAAGAAATAAAAGATTATCAGTTATCTCGTTATGCTTGTTATCTAATAATTCAAAATGCTAATCCTGCAAAAGAAGAAGTTGCAAAGTGACAAACTTATTTTGCTACACAAGTTAGAAAACAAGAAATAAATGATCAATATATTGAAGATATAAACAGAAAACAATTAAGAGATGAAATGAAGAAACATAATATTAATCTTGCTACAGAAGCTAAAAAAGCTTGAGTTAAATTTTACTGAAAATTTACAAATTCTTGATATAGATGATTATATGATTGACTTGATGCTAGTTGAATACATAAAATCAAAAAACTAAAAAAATCTGAAAAAATTCTTGATCATATGTGAAGTGAGGAATTAGCAGCAAATTTGTTTCGTGCAACACAAGCAGAGGCAAAGCTTAAAAGAGAAAAAATTAAATGACAAAAAAATGCTAGTAAAGCTCACTTTGAAGTTTGAAAAAAAGTTAGAAAAACTATTAAAAATTTATGAGGTACTATGCCAGAAGATTTACCAACAGCCGAAAATATAAAAGAAACTGAAAAAAGATTAGAAAATAAACTTACTGATAAAAATTTTTTAGAATAAAAGTAAATTCTACTATTCATTAAATAACTAAAGTTTTAAAACTGCTAATAATATTAGCTTTAAAAACACTTTTATTTTTTAACTATATAAGGATTTTATATTTAGTAAAATAATTTTATTTTTATAACTTTTAATATTATGTTTAAATGAAAAGTATATTTATATAAAAATATGAATGGTAAAGAAGAAAAAGTTGAAAAAGAATTTGATAATCAAGATGATTTTGATAAATATATTGAACAAAATCCAGAGTTAAAAAAAATGGAAAAAGATTTTGAAAAAATTGATTTTCCAAAATCTTTTAATGAAATGAAAAAATTCTTTGATGATTTTGATACAAAAGTATTTTGAGACACTAGAAAAAAGAAATGATTTTTTGATGAATTAAGTAATGATTTTGAAAAATTATTTGAAAAATCACAAAAATTACTTGAAAAGTAATAAAATTTCTTTATGCTTCAAAGTTTAACAAAACTTTAATAATTTTAAAGTATTCTTAGAAAACTTGCCGTTTTATTCGCTAGTATTTTACTTCAAATATTAGAAAAAAAAGAACCTACTGAAAAGTAGGCTTCTTTTTTAATAGAATATTAAAATTGAACAACCTCACCCCAATCCTTCTCATACAAGAAAAGAAATAGAACAAAACTTATTTTTTTACATATTTATAACATCAAAACATGATTTTGACATAATATGAGGCCTCAAATATTGATAGTTTTTTGAAATTATTTATAATTTTTTATAGATAAAAGTTAAAGCCTAAATAAAACTTTTATCTGATAATTTATTTATTAATTCATATATTTTATGGCTAGAAGTAGTAATAATCCCTTTACGATTTTCATCCAAAGGTTTCTTCCATTCTTTAGGACTTCCAATTAATTTAGTTGCAATAATATCGCCTTCAATATTACCAATCAAGATATATAAACCATTATTTTGTTCAAAAAAATCTTTAAAATAATTATCAATAATTAAATCAGTGAAAGAAATCAAAAGACTTTCCAAATCTGCATCAGTTACTATTACCATTGTTTAATTATTTTATCAATTTTCATTAAATAGAATGTAACTACTCAGCATAAAAAAATCATCTAAATATTTAGATGATTTTTTTAATTA
>CAZJHB010000190.1:0-2737 GCA_964545685.1 uncultured Candidatus Peribacteria bacterium
AATAGAATTATTTTGAGCAAGTATTTATACTAAAAGTGGCTTAAAGTATGTATTATAACTATCTATTTTTCAAAAAACAAAATTGTATATAATTATTTAAAAAAGAAACGTAATATTAAAAATAATTTAAATCACAATAATGTGATTTAAATTATTTATTGAAATGATATTTCAAAATTGATGTAAATGAAATTGAAAAAATGTGCTAAAAAACACTATTTACATAAAGTCTGTTTTTTCCTTTAAATTATAACTGAATTAAATATATTTTTGCGAAAGTTTTTGGAATATGAGAAATATTTTTCTTTTTTTGAAGTACAAATTTTAAAAAACACAAAAAAGCCCTATTTTTAGGGCTTTTAAACAACAATATCTAACTAATAATAAAAAATTCTACCTATACCAAACTCTCATATAATCTGCATCGTTTGTTCATGCACAATTCCTATCCCGAGAATTATAAAAACGATCATTTATTTCCCAATGTGATCTAGCAAGTCAAATTGGATATGTATCTAATCTATGCCCTCCTCTACAACAACAAGAAACTGAACCTCATGAATCCCGTGAGAAATTGTTGTCTGGTAAATCTATAAATGGTAAAGTTATAGGATGCCAATTAAGACCTTCACTACATCAATCTCAAAATATATAAGGTCTCTCTATCCAAGTTCCTGAACCTGTTTTTATATCTATAATATTTCAATCTGCTTCACAATTGTACCTTATCTCACTACTTACATTTGCTATTTCTTCTGCAATTCCTGTACCAACCATAAAATTACTAGATAATGATGATAATAGTTCTTCAGGTGTATCATCTTCAATAACATTTGTTATAAGAGTCCATCCTCATCAATCTGTTGTCATATCACAATATACTTCATATCATGTTCAGTTGTCTTCTGGATCTATTGTATATGTTCAATTTCAATTACTTCATCATGAATCCAAAATACTTTTACAAGATGAACCTCAAGTTCATCATCACCCACTACTACTTACTACTACTCAACTATTAAGTATAAGATAATCAACTAAATTTTTCTTTTGTTCATCTGTTGTCTTTGATAATAAATCTGCTATTTCTGGAGTACTAGCCAAACTTGTTCAACTGTAAAAACTTTGAATAGTTTCTATTGCTGAAATCTTTTCTGCATCACTTGAATTATTGTCTATTGTTCATGCATAAGTCATTGTTAAATCTGATAGAGCTCAAGTTCATCAATTTATTAAATTATCTCATCAACTTATTATTTGTGACTGAATTGCTGTAGGATTATCACTAAAATCTGTAACTTCATGTAAAGCATTAATTATTGTTGGTGTTGGAAATAAAAAATTTGGTGATTTTATATAAATTCAATTGTATGTTCAACTTATCTTCGGATAATCTTGACTAGCTGCATTTAATTGCTGGGCACCCAAAAAGGGTGCCTCTACATTTGATGATATTAAATCACTTTCATATACTCATAGTATTTCATATTCTGTTTGACTATATGTTGTTGAATAAATATATTCTTGTTCTGATAATGGATCTGTTGGTTTTTCGTTCATGTTTCTTGATAAATTTGTACTTACTTGGTCTCAAACTGTTCATTGGAACCGTAAATTTTCTCATGAAAAACTATATGCAACTCAAGAATCTGCTAATGGATATTTTCAAGTATTAAGTGAAAATAATTCTAGACTCTTTTTGATATTTTGTATTTCTGAAAGTCTCTTAGAATCTCTTGCTTGTGCACTGTATCATTGTAAAGAAATAAAAGCTATTGTTCAAAGTATGGCTATTATAGTAATTACTACTATCAATTCCACAAGTGTAAAAGCAAATTTACTTGTTGTTTTATTATATTGCATATTAAAAAATAAATTAATAAAATAATGTATAAATTAACACATATATTATATTATTTTTTAAAGCTTTGTAAAAAGTTTTTTAACATTTTAAAAGAAAAACTTTATAAAAAATATTTTTATAATTTTATCAATTCTATTAATCAATTATAATTCAATATACTCATTTAACTACTTCTTTCATTTTTGTAAAATCTAATATATCAATAGTATCTCAAGCTGTATGATAATTTTTATTTCTAAAAAATGATGTATCAGTTATCATATATCTCTCATTCATTTTATTAAAGTTTTTGATAAAAGAACCTATGAAAACTTTAAAGTAGTAATAAATTGAATTTTATGTTTAAAAAATTGGAAACAATGAGATTTAGCTAATTTATGAGAAAAATCTTTATGACAAATACAATATTTTTTTGCTAAATCTAAATGGGATTTTAAAATTTTAAATAAATTAAGAGTACAGTGGATTAGGAATAAAATATCATGAGCAAGGGATAAAATAAGTGATATATTAATTTTAGATTGAAGTATTTTTACAAAAAATAAAAGTTCAAAGTTTTGATGATTAACAGACTATTTTTTCTCAAATAGAGATAAAAAAGTAGTAAATTGAATAGAATTATTTTGAGCAAGTATTTATACTAAAAGTGGCTTAAAGTATGTATTAGAACTATCTATTTTTCAAAAAACAAAAAATAAAAATAAATTAAAAAATAAAAAATTTTCAGAAATAAATGATGCATGGAGGAAATTTATGATGAAAGTAATAAAAAATACTAAATCTTGGCTAATTGTTTTAGATTCTGGTTTTAAGTGAGCAAATATGTGTAAATGGATTTTTCAAGTTTGTAAAAGACATTTTTTGGTAAGAATT
>CAZJHB010000191.1:0-2725 GCA_964545685.1 uncultured Candidatus Peribacteria bacterium
TTCCCCCTCCTTACTAAGGAGAGCCTGTCCCGATATAGCGGGAGGGTTAGGGGGTGGTATTTCAATTTTTCAACTAATCATCAACATTTTTAATTTTGCAAGAAGTAAATGAATTTCATTTATTTCTTTTTTGTTGTTAATAGTTTCAATAATATCAAAAACTTCATATACAGCAATTCAACTAGGTATATTTTTTACAATTGAAGATAATAATTCAAGGTAAGAGTTGATTATAGTAAAACTTTTATTTTCAAAATTAAATTCAGATTTTATTTTAATATTTTTAATTTTATGAATAGATTTTTTTTCTTTCGTTTCAATTTCAAAGTTTATTAAATATCATAAATCAAGGTTTTTTTCTTTTTTGGAATATTTTTTAGTAGTTGTAATTTTTCCATAATCATAGCTAAAAATAGTATACAAGAAATTATTTTCTTGCCCCTTGTTTATTTTTATTACGATTCATTTAGTTTTAAATATTGACAATTTTATAAAAGAAATTAAAAAATATATTTGAAATTTTGAAAAAATATTTATAATAATACTACTTAAATAAATATTTTCAAATTTTATGTCAGAAAATAAAATAATTAGAGAAGAACAAGTTGATGAATTAATCCTAAATTTATTAAAAGGACATTCTGATATTGTTAAGGTAAATGAACCAAATTTTGTAGATCTTTTAAAACATAGTCTTTCTTTAAATACTATGGAAAAAAAGAGAGTAATTGATACAGTACCAACTTTGTCTCAGTTTCAATTTGATGAACTTATAAAAGTTTTTGATGATGAGAGGAATAAGTTTAAAGAATTAGCAAAACAACACCCAGAAGATATAAAAAAACTTGTTGCTAAACAGCAAAAAGAATGGATAGAGCTTTGAGAACTTTATACAAATGAAAAAGAAAACAAAGAGCAAGAAACAGAAAATCAAGCAAAAATAGATGATATAAAAGCATGACTTTGACTTTAGTTTATTATTGTGAATATTTTTGAAACCGAATTATTTTGTAATATTATGGAATATAAATTTTGTGTATTATCTGAAAAACCTTTAAGAGTTGATATGTATTTATCAACTCTTTTTAAAGATTTTTCTAGAAGTTATATACAAAAATTAATAGATAAATGACAATTACAAATTAATTCTATAGTAGTATCAAAAAATATAAAAATAAAACCCAAAGATGAAATAATATTAAAAATTAAATTGGAAAAATTAGAGAATATAGAACCAGAAGATATAAAGATTGATATTATTTATGAAGATGAAAATCTTTTGATAATTAATAAAGATGTAAATACAAATGTACACCCCGTTCCTTGAAAAAATGGAAAAACTTGAACTCTTGTAAATGCTATTTTATATCATTGTAAAAATAAATTACCAAGTATTAATTGAGTGGAAAGACCTTGAATTGTTCATAGATTAGATAAGGATACGTCATGAATAATACTTATTGCAAAAACAGATTTTATGATGAAATATTTATCAAAAATAATTAAAGAAAGACAAATTTCAAAATATTATTTAGCAATTGTAAATGGTATAATAAAAAATAAAGAATTTAAAATAGAATCTTATATTTGAAGAGACCCAAAAGATAGACTTAAAATGACTGTTATATCTCCAATTAATCCCAAAATAGCAATTACATATTGAGAAGTATTAAATTATATTGATGATAAATATACTCTTGTAAAAGTTAAATTAGAAACCTGAAGAACTCATCAAATAAGAGTACATTTGGCTAGTATATGATATCCAATATTATGAGATACAACATATTGAAATAAAAAAGTAAATACAGAGATTGCTCAAAAATATTGATTAAAAAGACAAGCTCTTCATGCACAAAGATTAGAATTTGAATTATATTGAGAACAAAGAGTATTTGAAGCTAGTTTGAAGGATGATATGAAAGGGATAATAAGGGTATCAAGCTTGTGACAAGATAAGAGGTAAAAGGGTTTAAACTTTTTCTTTACAAATTCTCAAAACTTAATAAAATAAACTTAATATTAATAAATTTAAAGGAAATGAAAATAGACAATGTAACTTTGGCTTTTAAAAATAAAGTAATTTTAAAAGATATAAATCTTGAATTTGCACCTTGAGAATTTGTTTTTCTTATTTGATATTCAGGTAGTTGAAAAACAAGCTTTATTAGATCTTTAATTTGAGATTTTGAGCCATTAACTTGAGATATTATTCTAGATAATAATTTAGCATTATATAAAAATTTAACAGAAGAAACTTTATTATCATATAGAAGGGAAATAGGAGTAATTTTTCAAGATTATAAGTTGCTTGAGTCAAAAAAAGTATATGAAAATGTAGCTTTTGCTATGGAAGTTTGTGGGTATTCTGATAAAATAATATCAAAAAAAGTTCCTGAAGCTTTAGAACAAGTAGGTCTTTTAATAAAAAAAGATAAATTTGTTTATGAACTATCAGGTTGAGAAAAGCAAAGAGTTGCAATTGCAAGAGCATTAGTACATGAACCAAAAATAATTATCTGAGATGAACCAACAGGAAACTTAGATCCAGATACAGCAAAAGATATAATGAATATATTCATGGATCTTAATATGGAGTGAAAAACTGTTATTATAGCAACCCATGATAAAAATATAGTAAATGCTTTGAAAAAAAGAGTAATAGTTTTTGAAAATAGAGTAGTTACTTCAGATAAAGAGGCAGGGAAGTATTTGTTGAAATAGG
>CAZJHB010000192.1:0-2692 GCA_964545685.1 uncultured Candidatus Peribacteria bacterium
TAAATTAAGAAATCATTAAAAACTTCTTCTCAATTTAATTGATTATTATCTGTTTCAAACTTATTAATATCAAAATATGAATCATCTATTCCTTGAAGCTTATAATATGGAGGATATCAAAAATATATCCACAAAAATAAAAGTAAAATAGTTAAAAATATTATTTTTTTCATATTGATATATTAATTTATAATATTTTTAATTATAATAAATTTTTAAATAAAAAAAACTTTTTTATTTTTTATATACTTTATTAAATATTGTTTTTTTCCTGAATACATCAAAAATTTTCATTTGCTACATAAAAATATCTTTTTACTATAATTATATCTTCCTATACAAAAAATTACTAATTATCTTGAAAAGAATAAAAAAATTGTAATTTTTTTATAAATAATGTATAATTATATATATATTAAAAATTTTTATATGTATATTAAAAAAAACAAAAAATATGCTTTTACATTAATAGAATTAGTTTTAGTAATTTCAATTCTAAGTATTTTATCATTTATAGCTTATTTCTCACTTCAATGATATAGTTCCCAAACAAGAGATGTAAAAAGAATATCAGATATTAATAATATAAAAAAAGCTTTATGAATATATATAATAAAACATTGAAAATATCCACAACCTTCAAATTCTTCTATAATAACTTTTAGTTGAACTAATTTATGGACTCAATGAACATTTTGAGATTGAGTATTTAAAAATGTTAAAATATTTAATAAAAAACCTTTAGATCCTCTAACTTGAAGTGAATATACATATTCAATATCTAATAATAATGTAGAATATGAAATAAGCTGAATTAAAGAATATAGACACTTTCAAGAAAGTAATATTATAAATAATGCATTAGGAAATGAAAATATATCAGCATATATAGATTGAACTTATAATTGATTAATAAGTAAAATAAATATTTGAACAATAAGTTATATATTAGCATTACCTTCAATAACAACAAGAAGCATTAATAATACTAATTTGGAAACAATTATTGAAGAAGATAAATTAGTTTATAACTGATATAAAAATTTACCTCATAGTTACACTCAGAGTATGTTAAATACTTTTTGATGATTTGGTTATAATACAGATTCATTAATAATTTTTGAATGAGATATTTCAGATTTAAGAGAAAATAATAATCAAATTCTTTTTTTGGATAAACTTAAAAAAGCATATAGTTGAACTATAATTAGTCAAGAAAACTGAATTTTAAAAACACTAAATGATTTAGAAATAGATTTTATCAATCCTAATAATAGTACAAAAAATTTAGCATGTAATATTATAAATTACAACCTAAAATTTTTTGTAGAATGTAACTGATTTGATTTTATTACTTTTTTTCTTACAAATATTTTACATATTGATATTTCAAATTTACCATGAACTAAAATTAACATAGCTTATCAAAATGCTATAAATTGAGATTTTTGGTTTGGAACAAATGATGGAATTGCTAAATATTCTGATGGAAATTGGACTATATACAGAAAAAATCCACATGATAGCAATAGCTTAGTAAATAATAATGTTACATCAATAACTATAGATGATAATGACAATTATTGGTTTGGAACTGTAAATTGAGTAAGTATGTTTGATTGAAATAGTACTTGGACTACTTATAATAATAATGTACTTGTTAGTACTCATATACAATATATATATACATCTTCTGATTGAACTATACGGATTTGAACAAATTGATGAGTAAGTACATATAGTAGTGAAACTTGGAATAGTTATATAAAAAAAAGTGATTGATTAAGTTCAAATAATATTACTGCTATTTTTGAAGATAATAATAACGATATATGGTTTTGAACTAATTCAAAATGAGTAGATAAATTTTCTGATTGAATTATCACAAATTTTACAACTCCAAATTTACCGAGTAAAGTTATAACTTATATTTTTCAGGATATTAATAATAATATGCGGATTTGAACTATATGATGATTAGCAAAAAGAAAAATTGATTGAAAATGGGAACAATATACAACTGATAATACTTGATGAAATTTACCTAGTAATAAAATAACATATATATATGAAGATACTAGTAATAATTTATGGATTTGAATGACTGAATGATTACTAAAAACAAATTATGATTTAACTACTTGAAAAATCTATAATACTTCAAGCTCTCCTATTCCCTTAGCTTGAAATGAAATTAAAAATATTTCTCAAGATGATACTGGAAATATTTTGATATTATCTGAGTGATGAATCAATACTATCAATAGTGAATGAGTTATTATTGATTAAATAGTAGGGTACGGTTTAAAACCGTACCCTACTTGTTTTTTTGCTTTTAAAATTATACTTTCTTAAAAAATTCTGTTTTTAAAACCATTTTTCATGATTCTATCAATTCTACATCATCTGTTAACCTAATATTTTTAAATTTATCTCATCTTTTTATATCTTTGGCTCATTTTACCTTTAAATCTTTTATTGCCATAACTGAATCTCCATTCTGTAATTCATTTAAATTACAATCAACAACTTTAATTATTTTTTCCTTCCCTACTGAAGAATCTCATTCATCATCATAACTCCAATTATCCCAATCAATTTGATCATCTGTATATTCTCTTCACATAAGTAAAATATTTAATAAAATAAAATTATATTATATATTATAATAAATATTTTTAATATGTACAGA